>DASXIH010000613.1:0-4397 GCA_036498125.1 Thermoanaerobaculia bacterium | reverse complement strand
CCTGCCGCTTCACAATCGAACTACATCGAGCGAACGGCTTCGCGACCGACGACTGGTACCACGTCCCCTGGGGGGTCGACTACAGGCTCTTCCCGGCGCGCCTCAAAGCTCCTGGCAAGGAGCGCGTCGTCGTCGGTTTTGCCGGCACGCTCCTCGGCCATAAGGGCGCGCACGTGCTCGTCGAAGCGGTCGCGAAGCGGCCCGACCTCGATGTCGAGCTCCGACTCTGGGGCGAGAGCTTTCACGAAGACAACTATGGGCGGCGTCTACGCGAGCTCGCCGGCGACGATCCACGGATCTCCTTCCGCGGGCGGTACAGCCACGATGAGTTCTCCGATCTGTTGAGCGGCCTCGACGCCCTTGCGATCCCGTCGCTCTGGCATGAGAACCTGCCGACCACAGGACTCAACGCCGTCGCGGCGGGCGTGCCATTGCTTGTTTCAGACGTCGGGGGGCTAGCGGAGCTGGTGTCCGACTATGCATGTGGGTTCACATTTCCTACCGGGAACCCAGACGCTCTCGCTGATCTGCTGCTCGAACTCTCACACGATCGCAGACGCCTCGAGGCGGTTCGCGCGAGCATCGTCGATCCGCCTCCGCTCGAGGAGGAGGCGTGGCGAGTCGAGCAGATCTACCGATGCGCGGTTCGTAGGTAGAGACCGATCACGCCGCGACCGCGACACGCATGCCGTTCATCCGCCCTCGCGTCGCTGCATCCAGAAGCTGCCGCCGCCCCACCACGGGGATGTCGGAAAGGTTTCTCGCAAGGCGTCGGGGTAACGGGCAAGCAGGTAGCTGTTCGCGAGGAGTACGCGGAACGCCGAGTTGAATGCGAGGAACGCCTGCAAAACGTACTGCTCATTCCAGAAGCGCAGCGCGTCGACAACCCAATCGCGGCGGTACTCGCGTGGCAGAAAGATGTCGTGAACTTGGACTACGACTCCGGGCTGTAGCCGCGGAAGCACCTCTAGGAAGAGGAACGTGACGTCACCACCGATGCGAGCGACGTGAGACGAGTCGATAAACAGGACGTCGTTCGCCCGCAAATCTGTAAACAAATCGAACGACAAATCCTCCACACGGGAGGGGACCAGCGTCGTCAGGCCCGGAAATCCCGCTTGCAGCCCAGCGTCGGGGAACGGTTCGACGCAGACGATCTCCGTCGAGCCGTTAGCGAGTGCCGCCTGAGCGGCGACGCGGGTGGAGTATCCGGAACCGACCTCGACTACCCGCCGCGGCTGAAGGTACCTGAGCATGCAGTAAAGAACGAGCGCGTCCGTCCCATCGAAAAGTCCGTTACCGAGGTAGAAGTCAGCCGGATCTTCGCACGGAGAGGTCGGAAACGCCTCGTACTCGTTCCGGAACTGCGGGAAGACCTCGCGCAGCAGCCGCAACTGCTCGTCGTCATTCATATCAATCCCGACCAGCTCCGATTCGCGCTGCCAGATCGAGTCGGGGAGCTGGGACGTGTCTGGTAGCGGGTGGTAGAAGTGAACTGGCGTGACATGGACCCCATGCTGCTCGAAGCGACGGAACTCCACGCCGGAATAGCTACCGCTGCCAACGAGCCGTTCGAGCTGAACCGCGAGCGCGTCGAGTGAGTCGAACGCGATGCCCGTCGGCTCGGCGGTTCCTTCGACGTCGCCCTCAGGAGAGATAAACGACGCCTCCGGCACCGCTAGAGTTTCCGTCTGATCGGCCGCTTCCGGCCGGCGCAGGTCGAAGATCATCCCGAGACCGGAATCGAGAAGCAGCGAGTAGCGGGAACGACAGTGGTCGCCGAAGAGCGGCAGCTCCTCGATCCACTGGTTGGCAGGAGTCGGCAGCGCTAGGAATGCGGCACCTTTGGTTCGGTTCCGCTCGAGCGCGACGATCGCGCTTGCGCTGTCGGTTGGGCGATGATCTTCGACCGTTTCATTCCCTGCGTCCGCTTCGAATTGGAGAATCCGCCACGGCAGCGATTCATCGGTGGGCGGCTCCCCTGGCGCGACGATCGTCGTACCCGTTGGCAGTGCGTCCGCTGCCGCTTCGAGCAGTTCAACGAGGACGGACCAACTCGGCTCGAGTTCGCTCATACACCTACACGCGTCCCCGTTGCGTTGTCTAGCAGCGCCATCATCCGCCCCGCAATCGTCTCGAAGGTTTCCTTCTGGGAGTCGCTCCAGTCTTCCCACGGTGCCCCGCCCCCACCTGGGAGTGATGCCTCCGGGAAGCTGGAATTTAACTTCCTGTCGCGGAAGTATGTCGCGACCGCCGGCTCCAGGTCGACCTCGAGGAATTCCAGAATCTCCTGAAAACCGGGAACGAGATGCGCGCGGAGCTCCTCGTTCCGTACGGTCAAACAACGCTCCGGGTTCTTGATCGCGAAGTTCATCGCTGCCGCGACGTAACGAGCCCAGGTCGCGCACGCGGCTCGGAAGTCGGTTGCGAACTCCGGCATCGCGCCTGCCTGCACGAATTCATCTCGCGCTTCCGCCTTGAACGCCGAAGCGAAGTTGATCATCGAGTTTACGACAGAGCGCCCGTCGCGAAGGATATGGATGAACTTCGCACCGGGAAACGCGCGCGCGAGGGTCGGTGCGATCAGGGTGTTTATCGGCGTCTGATCGATCCAACGTACAGCGTCACTGCGACTCGTAACGAGCGCGTTGATCCCGAGTCCGATCGAAGCGAGGAACTCGTCGGAGCTGACCTCGCACTTACGCAGCCAATCTCCTGAGTCCGGCCGGGAGCTCGCGCGCTCGTACACGCCGTCTAGGTTGTCATCCCGAAAGAGTTCGAAGAACATGTTTGATTCGTCCCACGACGTGAGCATGCTGTGCTGCGCGAGCGACCACGCGAGGATGCTCGTACCCGAGCGCGGCGAGCCGATGATGAAGATCGGCGACTCACAAATCGCCGGCAAGGTCATGCATGTACTCCCTTCAGTTCGAAGTGGTGAGCAACGGAAGTTCGTTCGACCGCTCGACGGGTCGCTTCAAGATACGAGAGGCCCCAGCGTTGATCCGGCTCGAGGTGAGCGCCTTCCGCCCATTCGTTCCACGCATTGACAAAGACGAGTTGCTCCGATTGAGGGCGATCGAGCGTTCGCCGGATAGCGAGTTCCAGCCACTCCTGGTAGGCCTCTGGTGTCGAGTTGTGAATCACCCACGACTCCTGACCTCGGCGAGCGGTGTTGTCCCACGAAGGACAGACGCAGTCATAGCGCGGATAGTCGACCGGATCGGGCTCGGCGAGAATGGGCCAGGCCTCCTGATAGTCGAAGACGCGCGTCGCCTCCGGGCCGAGGTCGAGCTTCGGCACTGTGTCGAGGATCGAGAACTGCGGTTGGAAGAGAACCTTGGCGTCGAACCCGACTCGAGTGGCATCCCAGCCTGCGTCCCAGCCGGTCTCGACCGAGACGAGGTGGAGACCCGTGAGGCCGGCGTCACGAGCCGCGGATTGCCAGATCTCGATCGTTCGCGTGGGATCCGGTAGTTCTCGCCCCTGATAGATGAGGAGTAGCGGCTTTCCGTCCACCCGGATGGCGCGACGGTCGAGCAAGGCGGGCAACAGCCATGCGATGTGCCGACGATCGTCCTCCTCGCTGTAGCTCTGGGGCTGGAGAACGTCATCTTCCACCCCGTCCCAGCGTCGAGACCATGGCTCGTTCGCCCAGCACAAGCAGAACGGAAAGTCTGGCTGACCGCTCAAGAGCACTTCCTCGAATGGCCGCTCCAGAAGCTGCTTCCCTGAGAACCAGTAGTGGTAGTAACAGAAGCCCGTGATGCCGTGATCGCGGGCGAGGTTCGCCTGCGCCTCCCGAGTCTCCGAGAGCCGCAGATCGTAGAACCCAAGATCGGCCGGCAGGTGCGGCTGGTGGTGCCCGCCGAAGAGCGGCGTTGACTTGGTGACGTTGCGCCATTCGGTAAATCCTTCCCCCCACCAAGCGTCATTCTCGGGGATCGGGTGGAACTGAGGAAGATAGAACGCGATCAGCTTCAGATCGTCGGAACCCTCGTCCGGACGCTCCTCAAACGCCGCAACGCCGTTACCGCGCGCCGTGACCGCATCGAACGTTGCCGGTTTGCGGCGGAGGTCGAAAATCGTGCAAGCCTCGGTGCTCGCGATCTCTCTGAATCGCGCTCGAATTGCCGGCTGCTGGGCCTGCAATTCCTCGTTCCACCAGAGCGATATAGACGGAACGACGAGCACGGCTGCCCCTTCGCGAGCGGTCTGCTCGAGCGCCGCGACGATGTCGTCGCCATGGCTCCGCTCTGGGTCTGAGCCCTCGAACGCGACCGCCCGTCGCTCACCGAGTCGGAGCAACTCGTGAAGTCCGACATTGGCAACAACGATGGCTTCGTCGCGAGCAACGAACTCGTCGAGTGCGCTATGGATCTTCGGCAGCTCTTTCT
>DASXIH010000612.1:0-2307 GCA_036498125.1 Thermoanaerobaculia bacterium | reverse complement strand
CGCCGGCTCGACCGCGACCGGCGCGTTCGACGATCTCCCCGCCATTCGCGAAGCAGCGCAGAACGTCTGGCTCCACGTCGACGCGGCGCACGGCGCCTCGGTGCTCCTCAGCGACCGTCTCGCGCCGCTCGTCAAGGGCCTGGACCGCGCCGACTCGTTCGCCTGGGACCCGCACAAGATGCTCTGGATGCCGCTCTCCCTCGGCGCGGTCTTCGTGCGCGACGGCGTCTGGCTCCGGCGCGCGTTCGAGGCCGACGCGCCGTATCTCTTCCACGCCGAGCGCGAGCAGCAGAACATCGGCGCGATGACGATCCAGTGCTCCAAGCGCGCCGACGCCATCAAGCTCTGGTTGACCATGAAGATGATCGGGCGCGAAGGATTCGCAAACGCTTTGGAGAAGGTGACCGACGTGACGCGCTACGCCTACGAGCAGGTCGTCGCCTCGGACGATCTCGAAGCGATGCACGAGCCGGCCTTCAATATCTTCTGCTTCCGCGTTCGCGGCAGCGACGCACTGAATCACCGCATCCGCGAGGAGCTGATCCGAAGCGGCGAAGCGTGGATCACCTCGACCATGCTGAAAGGCCGCCGCGTCCTCCGAATCACCGTCATCAACCCGGCGACCGAGAAGCGGCACATCGACGCGATGTTCAGCAGTTTATCCCGAGCGAAGCGAGGGATCATTGGAGCATCTCGCGTTGATTGAGGACTTCAGGCGGATGCTCCATTGATCCCGCGCCTTCGCTTCGCTACGGCGCGGGATAAACTGCAAGCCATGCTGGAGGCGGTACGCCGAATCTCCGCATTGTCCTAGTCGAGCCGCGGGAAGCGGGGAACGTCGGCGCGGCGGCGCGCGTGATGAAGAACTTCGGCTTCGAGGCGCTCACGATCGCGGGCGTGCATCCGGAGCTGCAGCCGCTCTCGAGCTGGTGGGCGAGCGGGGCGGACGACGTCGTGCAGCGCGCGACGTTCGCGCCGACGCTGTTCGACGCCATCCGCGACGCGCACGTGACGATCGCGACCACCTCGCTCCGCGGCCGCACGATGGAGGCCGGCATGACGCCGTTCGACGTCGCGGACCTCTTCGCCTCGCTCGGCAACGACCAGACGCTGGCGCTGGTCTTCGGGCGCGAAGACAGCGGACTGACCCGCGAAGAGGTGATGGCGTGTCAGCGCACGGCGAGCATTCCGACCAATCCCGGCTTCCCGACGATGAACCTGGCGCAGGCCGTAGGCGCGTTCTGTTTCGCGCTGTCGCAGGTCCGGCGCGCGCCGCGCGAACGCGAGCTCGCGCCGGCCGCGATGATCGAACGTCTGCACGAGCGCCTGCAGGCGCTGCTCGTCGAGGCGGGATACCTGCACGGCGACAATCCTGACCGCATCTACGACGACCTGCGGTCGATCGCCGCACGCGCCGATCTTGACGCGCGCGAGGCGACGATCCTCCTCGGGATCATTCACCAGATCGAGTGGAAACTGGGTGTGCGGCGTGAGCGTCCGTGAGGCAGTCGGCGATGATCTCGATGAACTTGTCGAGATCGAACGGCTTCAGGATCGACGCGCAGACCGAATCGGCGGGGATCTTGTCGACGCCGCGCTTCCCAGCCGCCGTGAAGACGATGATGTGCGGCCGCTCATCGGGAGGATATTGCTTGCCGATGCGCTCGATGAATTCGTAGCCGTTCAGCTTCGGCATCATCAGGTCGAGCAGCACGAGGTCGAATTCGCCGTCGTTGCCGTTGCCGAGCTTCTCCAAGCCGGCGGCGCCGTCCTCCGCAAGCTCGACGTCGAATTTCATTCGCCGCAAAACAGCCTGCAAGAGGACGCGAATCGCAAGATCGTCGTCGATGACGAGTATCTTCCGGCCGCTTCCGTCAAGTTTGGCGACAGCCATTGCGTCCCGCCGTTGATATTGCATGCCGTATACCGAACTGGAGTGTGTGAACCTAAAGTACAGATTACAGAGTTCTTCGGCTGGTTTCAATGAGGTTATTTCTCTTTCGTCCGTGGGTGCGGCGCGCGGGTGCCTCCATCGTGCTGGTTGCATTCGCTGTAACCGCCGCGATTCTGATTGCGCTCGCCGTAAATCCTCAGCTCCGTTACGGCTGGATCGGGGAACGCTTCGTATGGATCTACGTCGGGACGCTCTGGATCGGCGGTCTGAAAGTGTGGCTCGGCGCGCGACGGCCGGTCGCGGAGGTGGGGGACGAGACGATCACGCTGCGCCCGCTGCATCAGTTCCGGCAACGCGTGTTTCGCTGGAGCGCCATCCGCGGAACAGAGCAGATGATCGGCGGCGATCGCCTG
>DASXIH010000611.1:0-3760 GCA_036498125.1 Thermoanaerobaculia bacterium | reverse complement strand
TCGATTCCCGAGGTCGACGTGAAGCGCATCGAAGCGCTCCTCGGCGAGGCGGCGCGGACATGGAGCGATCGTCTCCTCGACGTCCTCGTTCAGGAGCACGGCGAGGAAGAGGGCATCGAGCTGCATCACCGCTACGGCAAGGCGTTCCCGATGGCGTATGCGGAGCGCTTCACCGCCGAGGCGGCGGTGCACGACATCCGGCACGTCGAGAGCGTGCTACGGATGTCGAACCTCGAAGTCGACCTCTACCGGCATCGCGCGCAAAGCGGCGACCAGCGCGCGTTCCACTTCAAGATCATCCACACCGGCGCGCCGGTTCCGCTCTCCGAGATCATGCCGCGCCTCGAGAACATGGGCCTCAAGGTCCAGTCCGAGGTTCCGTACGAAGTGCGGCCGCACGGAGCGAACGTGCCGGTCCGCATCCGCGACTTCTCGCTCTCCGCGGAAGGGATGCAGGACGACCTTCGCCCCGTCAAAGAGAAGTTCCAGGACGCGTTCATTCGCGTCTGGACGCGGCAGGCCGAGGACGATGGATTCAATCGGCTCGTGCTCACTGCGGAGTTGGAGTGGCACGAGATCGTCGTCGTGCGCGCGTACGCGAAGTACCTGCGCCAGATCGGCGTGAACCTCTCCGAGGCGTACATCCAGCAGACGCTGGCGAACAACCCGAGCATCACGCGGCTGCTGATCGACCTCTTCAAGATCAACTTCGACCCGGCGATGGGGCCGGCCGCGCTGCGCGGTGCGAAGGCATCGACGGCCGCCGGCATGGGGCGTCACGCAGCAGCCCTCGGCATCCGCGCGCAGATCGAAGACGCGCTCGAGAAGGTCGCGAATCCCGACGAGGACCGCATCCTTCGCCTCTACGTGAACCTGATCGACGCCACTCTGCGGACGAACTACTTCCAGCGCGATGCCGCGGGCGAGCGGAAGCCGTACCTCTCGTTCAAGCTCGACTCACACGCCGTGCGGGACCTTCCGCTGCCGCGGCCGTTGTTCGAGATCTTCGTCTACTCGCCGTCGATGGAAGGCATTCACCTGCGCGGCGGCAAGGTTGCGCGCGGCGGAATTCGGTGGTCCGACCGCCGCGAGGACTTCCGCTTCGAGATCCTCGGCCTGATGAAGGCGCAGATGGTCAAGAACGTCGTCATCGTCCCGGTCGGCTCCAAGGGCGGCTTCGTAGTGAAGAACCCGTCGGCCGATCGCGCCGTGTTCCAGCAGGAAGGCATCGAGTGCTACAAGATCCTCCTGCGCGGGATGCTCGACATCACCGACAATCTGCGCGGCGACGAAGTGGTGCCGCCGGCCGACGTCGTCCGTCGCGACGGTGACGATCCGTACCTAGTCGTCGCAGCGGACAAGGGGACGGCGACATTCAGCGACATCGCGAACTCCGTCTCGGCCGACTACGGCTTCTGGCTCGGCGATGCTTTTGCCTCCGGCGGCAGCGCGGGGTACGACCACAAGGCGATGGGCATCACCGCGCGCGGCGGATGGGAGGCGGTCAAGCGCCACTTCCGCGAGCTTGGGCGCGATACCCAGTCGGAGGACTTCACCGTGGTCGGCGTCGGCGACATGTCGGGCGACGTCTTCGGCAACGCCATGCTCCTCTCGCCGCACATCAAGCTCCTCGCGGCGTTCAACCACTCGCACATCTTCTTCGATCCGACGCCGAACCCCGCCGCCGCGCTCGCCGAGCGCCAACGGATGTTCGACCAACGCCTGAACTGGAACGAATACAACGAGACGCTGATCTCGCAGGGCGGCGGCGTTTTCGAGCGGCGGTCGAAGACGATCACCGTCTCCGACGAAGTGCAGCAGATGCTCGATCTGACGGCGAAGACGCTCCCGCCGGCCGACGTGATCAAAGCGATCCTCCGCGCGCGCGCCGACCTCCTGTGGCTCGGCGGCATCGGCACCTACGTGAAGGCGAGTTACGAAGACCACGCCGCGGCGCGCGATCGCGGGAACGACCCGCTCCGCGTGAACGCGAACGAGCTGCGCGTCAGCGTCGTCGGCGAAGGGGCGAACCTCGGATTCACCCAACGTGCGCGCATCGAGTACGCGCAGGGCGGCGGGAAGCTGAACACCGACGCGATCGACAACTCCGCCGGCGTCGATACGTCGGACCACGAAGTCAACATCAAGGTTCTTCTCTACGATGCGATTGCACGCGGCGAGATGGCCGGAATCGAGGCGCGGAACACGTTCCTCGCGGAGATGACGGACGACGTCGCGCATCTCGTGCTCCGCGACAATTACGAGCAGACGCAGGCGATCTCGATCACGAGCTCCCTCGGCGAGTCGGTGCTCGACGAGCAGGCGCGCTTCATGCGCACGCTCGAGAAGGCCGGCAAGCTCGATCGGACGATCGAGAGTCTGCCCGACGACGAGACGATCGCCGACCGGCATGCATCGCATCAGGGGCTCACGCGCCCCGAGATCGCCGTCGTCCTCGCCTACGCGAAGCTGGTGCTCTACGAAGACCTGCTCAAGAGCGACCTCCCGGACGATCCGCGCCTCGCGCACGACCTCGTCGACTACTTCCCGAAGAAGATCCAGGAGGCGTACCCCGCGGCGATCGAGCGGCATCGCCTCCGCCGCGAGATCATCGCGACCTACGTCACGAACGACCTGCTCAACCGCGTCCGGCCGACGCTGGTCGGCCAGCTCTGCGAGGAGATGGGCAAGCCGGCGGGCGACGTGGCGCGCGCGTTCGCGATCATCCGCGAGTCGTTCGACCTCCGCTCCATCTGGTCGGCGATCGAGGCGCTCGACAACAAGCTGCCGGCGCAAGTGCAGACCGACATGATGGTCTCGGTCAGCGCGCTCCTGGAAAGGGCGATCGTCTGGCTGCTTCGCAGCGACTACGAGAAGCTCGACATCGCGGCGTACATCTCCGAGTTCAAGCCGCGCATCGCCGCGCTCTCCGAACACGTCAACGACATCCTGCCGACGCCGCTGCTGCAGCGGCTGCAGGCGCGCGAGGGGGAGCTCGCCGCCGACGGCATCCCCGACGCGCTGGCGCACCGGGTGGCTTCGCTCGACGTCATGAGCGCGGCGCTCGACATCGTCCGCATCTCGCGTACGGGGCGTCCCGTCGACGAGACGGCGAAGGTCTACTTCGGTCTCGGTGCGCGCTTCGGCCTCGACCGGCTGCGCGCAGCCGGTGCGTCGCTCACGGCCGACACGCCGTGGCAGAAGCAGGCGATCGCCAGCGTCATCGACGACCTCTTCGCGTTCCAGAGCGTCCTCGCGTCGCGCGTTATCAGTGAGTCGAACGGTGAATCGAACGGCTCCCGCGACAGTGCCGCCGTCGACACCTGGCTCGCCCAACGCGGCCGCGTCGTCGAGCGCATCGACCAGATGCTGAACGACCTAAAGACCGCCCCCGCCGTCGATCTGGCCATGCTCACCGTCGCGTCGCGGCAACTCCGGACGCTGGTCGAGAGCTAGTTTCTTACCCTCCCTCTCCCTCCGGGAGAGGGTGGCGCGAAGCGCCGGGTGAGGGGCGTGCATCCACCACAAGCCCGATCGCATACTCAATCCGCGCCGCGACGACGTCCGGGTCTAGCGCAAGTTGTCGTTTGTGAACCTAACAACGGTACCCGGTACCCTCGCAACTCCGCCGTTCTTCGTTCGTCGCAGTCCGACCGGAACTCATCGCTTTCGGAGCCACCGCCAGAGTGGTTTGCATGCTTTTCGTGAGGGCGCGCCCCTCACCCGGCGCTCCGCGCCACCCTCTCCCGGAGGGAGAGGG
>DASXIH010000610.1:0-4674 GCA_036498125.1 Thermoanaerobaculia bacterium | reverse complement strand
CTGCAGCAACGACGACGAGATTGCGGACTGCCGGTCGACGATCCCGAAGGCCAGCGGCGTCTGTCCGATGATCTCGTCGCGTCCGCGGCCGTACAGCGCGCAGAAACCGTCGTTGACGAACGCGATACGCGGGCCGTCCGCTTCGACCGCCGGCGTCAGGAAGGCGATGCCGTGCGCTGAGACATGAACCGCCGTGCCGAGGAGCTGGAGTTGCTCGGCCTGGAGCCGCTGCTCTGCCAGACGCCGCTCCAGCGTCGCGGGCGACTCGAGCGTCGTCGTCCACGGCGTACGGAAAGAGATGACGTCATCGGACATGGCCTGGAAGTTGGAGCGCGAAGCCGATGATACAGCTATGCGCTGCCCCGTCTGCGGTACGAGTCAGCTCCAGCCGTTCGCCTCGCGTGAGCGGATTGCGGAAGAGCTGCGGCTGCGGCGCGAGTTCTTCGCCGCGCGCATCGACGGCGCTTTCGACCGGGCGGAAATGAAAGACCGCTTCGACGTGCTGCACAACACGCCGTCGGCCATTCGGATCTGCGAGACGTGCGACGTTCTGGTACGGAAGGACGACTGCCGCGAGTTCGAGTCCGATCCGTACCCGGCGTTCGTGATGGAGCGGATGCTCCGCGCGCAGATCGACGCGTATCGGGCGAAGGAGCATTGGCTGCGCCCGATGCTTCCGGCCGGCGCAAACGTGATCGAGGTCGGCAGCTACGTCGGTGCGTTCTTGCACGTCGCGCATGAGTGGGGATGGACCGCGACCGGCGTCGACGTCGGCGACGACACCGCACGTTTCGCCGCCGCACACTCCTACCCGACGCGCCACGCCTCGCTGGAAGAGTGCGGACTGGAGAACGCGTCAATCGACGCGGTCTTCATCTGGAACACGTTCGAGCAGGTCGACGACCCGCGGGCACTCCTGAACGAGTCGCGACGGATCATGCGCGACAACGGATTACTCGTCATCCGCACGCCCAACGCTCACTTCTACGCGACCGAGGACGACATCGAGCGGCTCGCCTGGAGCAATCTCCTCGGCTTCCCGCATCGGGTCGGCTTCTCCCCCGCGGCGCTGGAGCGCCTGGCGCGCGAATGCGGCTTCGACCTGATCGAATGCCGCGCCGACACCTACATGCCGACCATGCGCGAGCGCTTCACCGCCGTGGCGCGCAGAGAAGAGGACGAAGTGACGCGCGCCCTGCACGAATCAGGACGCGCGCCGTGGATCGAGTGCTACTTCCGCTCGATCGTCGTTTCGCCGGAGTTGAACGACTCGAGCGAGCCGCCGGGTTTGAGGTAGTCCTTCGCGGCGGAATCATTCTTCAGATAGGCATCGAAGAATGCCGTCGACGCGATCTTGGCGGCTGTGAAGATGCGGCGATCGCGCTGGTAGAGGCTCGAGCCGCCGCGTCCGCCCGTTCCGCGGGTCGGTCCCATCTGCTGTGGGTTGCCCCAAGGGTCGGTGCCGGGGTATCCACCGTTCGACGCACGGACGGGGATCTCGTCGTCGCTGATGTCGCCGAACATCCCGCCGGCGAACGTCATATGCCGTGCCCCGTTGAAGCTGACGAAATACTTGTCGCCGGCCGGGCTGTACGCGAACGGATCATGCCGCGGCTTCGCATCGCCGGCCATGAAGTAGTCGAGCGATCCGGTGACGTACATCATCGGAATCGACACGCCCTTCCACGACTCGTTCGTCAGACCGAGGGAGCCGGTGCCCTGCGGCGAGAAGACGACGGCCGCCTTCACGCGCGGATCGGCCGCCTGGATCGGCGGATTCGCGGCGAAGCTCGTCATGCCGCTCACCATCATGGCGGTGAATGCGCCGTACGAATGGCCGCTGACGCCGATCTTCGACGTGTCCATCCGGCCTTCGAGCTCCGGGTACTTCCGCTCGAGGTTCGTGAGGTTGTCGAGGATCAGCGAGATGTCGCGCGCGCGGTTCGTCCAGTCGGAGGTCGTCTGCGTCGACCAGATCGCCTCGGCGAGCGGATCGGGCTTCGTTGGCGTCTGTTCCTGCTGTTGCTGCCGCGTGTTCCGCGCATTGCGCCCACGCCCCTCGGCGCGAGCCTTCTCCATCTCCGCGCGGCGCTCTTCGCGGCGCTGCTCGAGGATCGGCCCGAGCTTGCCGGAGTCGGCGTGCGACGGCTTGATCACGATGTACCCATGCCCCGCCCAGTACTCCGTGAGCGGCGTGTAGCCGACGTTCGACCCGCCGAAACCGTGCGAGAACACGATGACCGGGTACGGGCCGCCCCGCGTCGGATACTCGATCGTCATCACGAGATCCTTGTTCCGCGCGGAATCGTGCAGCACCGCATTCGGGATCGAGCCGACGGGATACAACGTCTCGTCGGGCAGGTAATGCGCGAACTTCGTCGTCGACGTCGTTGTGGTGCTCGTCGTCGCCGCCGGCGTCTTCGCCGGCTGTGACGCGCAGGCAACCATCGCGGCTACCGAGGCCGCGCAGAAGAGTTTTCGAAACATCAATTCCTCCGAATTAGAGCGCAGAGCTTAGAGCGCAGCGCGCAGAAAATGTTTACCACTTCTGCGCTCTGCCCTCTGCGCTCTGCCGTCTATACTCATGAACGCGGCGATCCGCTGAATCCATCCATGCCTGACATGATCCGTGCCGTCTGCCCGCACGACTGCCCCGACACCTGTTCCATGCTCGTCACGGTCGAGAACGGCCGTGCGACGCGTATCGCGGGCGATCCTGACCATCCGATCACGCAGGGCTTCCTCTGCACCAAAGTGGCGAAGTACCTCGAGCGGACCTATCACGCCGACCGCCTCCTCCATCCTCAGATACGGACCGGCGCGAAAGGTGACGGGAAGTTCCGCCGCGCGACCTGGGACGAAGCGCTCTCCCTGATCGCCGGAAAGCTGAACGCGCTCATCCGTTCGGACGACGGACCCCAATCGATCCTTCCCTACTCCTACGGCGGCACCCTCGGCACTCTGCAGAGCGAAGCGATGGCGGGACGCTTCTTCAATACCATCGGCGCCTCGCAACTCGACCGAACGATCTGCGCCGCGGCCGGCGCCGAGGCGCTGAACGTCACGTACGGAACGCGCCTGGGCACCGACACCGAGCGCGTCGGTGACGCGAAGCTGATCCTCCTTTGGGGAACGAACACCCTCACGTCGAATCCGCACCTCTGGCCGTTCATCCGAAAGGCGAAGGCGAACGGCGCGACAACCATCTGCATCGATCCGCTGAAAACGCGCACTGCCGCCGCGTGCGACGAGCACATCGCCATCCGTCCGGGGACCGATGCCGCGCTCGCGCTGGCGATCATGCACGTCCTCTTCCGCGACGGCCTGTATGACCGCGGCTACCTCGAACAGATGACCCACGGCTGGGAGAAGCTCCGCGACCGGGCGATCGCCGAGTATTCGCCCGAGCGCGTCGCCGCGATCTGCCGGCTCGACGTGGGGACGATCGAGCATCTGGCGCACCGCTACGGGACGATCCAGCCGGCGTTCATCCGTCTCAACTACGGGCTGCAGCGGCACGCCGGCGGCGGAAACGCCGTCCGCGCGATCTCGCTTCTCCCCGCCGTCATCGGCTCATGGAACGATCCGGCCGGCGGCTGCCAGCTCTCGACCTCGGCGACGTTCGGCTTCAACACCGCGAAGATCCAGCGCAACGATCTGATTCGTCCCGGCACGCGCACGATCAACATGTCGCGCCTCGGTGAGGCGCTCAACGACATCGACGATCCGCCGGTGCGCGCCATGATCGTCTACAACTCCAATCCCGCCGCCGTCGCGCCGGAGCGCGACCGCGTGCTCGCCGGCCTCCGCCGCGACGACCTCTTCACCGTCGTCCTCGAACACTTCCAGACAGACACCGCCGACTACGCCGACGTCCTCCTCCCCGCGACGACGCAGCTCGAGCATGAGGACATCCACAAGGCGTACGGCCACCTCTACCTGATGTACAACCGCCCGGCGATCGCGCCCCTCGGCGAATCGCTACCGAACGCCGAGATCTTCCGCCGCCTCGCCGCGGCGATGGGCCTCGACGAGCCGGCCGTCCGCGCGACCGACGAGGAGATCCTGCGCCAGGTGCTCGCCACGGCGACCCCGGTCGTTTCGAAGATCACGCTCGAAGAGCTTCGCGAGCGCGGCTCGATCCGCATCGACGTGCCGGCGCCGCACATGCCGTGGGCAACCGGTGTACGCGTTCCGACGCCGAGCGGCAAGATCGAGATCGATTCGAGCGCCGTGGCGAAGCTCGGCCTCGACCCGGTGCCGTCGTACGTGCCGCCGCACGAGTCGGAGGAACGCGACCCCGAGCTCGCGCGCCGCTATCCGCTCGCGCTGATCTCCCCACCCGCGCACGCGTTCCTCAATTCGAGCTTCGTCAACGTCGCCTCGCTCCGGCGCTCCGCCGGAAAGCCGACGCTCGAGATCCACGCCGCCGACGCCGAGCGCCGCGGCATCGCCGCGGGAGAGCGCGTCCGGATCCACAACGACCGCGGCGCCTTCACCGCCGAGGCCGTGATCACCGACCGCGTCCGCCCCGGCGTCGTCTCCGCCCCCTCGGTGTGGTGGGGAAAGCTGACCGAAGACAACACGAACGCCAACCAGACCACGTCCCAGGCCGTCACCGACATCGGCGGCGGCGCGACGTTCTATGACAATCTGGTCGAAGTGGAAGCCGTG
>DASXIH010000609.1:0-3584 GCA_036498125.1 Thermoanaerobaculia bacterium | reverse complement strand
GCCGAGAGCGCCGTCGATGACGCGGTGATCGCACGACATCGTGACCTTCATCCGGTCGCGAACGACGATCTGGCCGTTGACGACGACGGGGCGCTGTTCGGCGGCGCCGATGGCGACGATGGCGGAGTTCGGCGGGTTGATGATCGCGGTGAACTCTTCGATTCCCCATGCGCCGAGGTTCGAGATCGTGAACGTCGAGCCCTGGTACTCGTTCGGCATCAGCTTGCGGTTTTTCGCTTTGTCGGCGAGCACGCGCACTTCCTTCGCGATGTCGGAGACGCTCTTCTGGTCCGCGTTGCGGATGACCGGCGTGATCAGGCCGTCCGTCGTAGCGACGGCAACGCCGACGTGCACCTCGCCATGCTGCTCGATCGCGTCATCGCCCCACGACGCGTTCACGTTCGGATGGTGGCGCAGCGCGAGTGCTATCGCGCGGATGATGAAGTCGTTCAAGCTGACCTTCGAGCCTTCGATGTCAGCGAGCTGCTGCCGCATCGAGACGAGTTGGCTCACGTCGTAGTCGACGGTCAGGTAGAAGTGCGGGATCGGCCCTGTCGATTCGGCGAGGCGTTTCGCAATGGTGCGCCGCATCGCCGAGAGTGGGATCGATTTCGATTCCAACGTAGGACGGGCTTTAGCCCGTCCAACGTTTTGAGCTCCCTGCACATCCTTCGCGATGATCCGTCCCTGGGGGCCGCTGCCCTGCAACGACTCGAGCGGGACGCCGAGGTCTTTGGCCATGCGCCGCGCGAGAGGCGACGAGCGCTGCCTGGAACCGGCCACCGGAATCGCGATCACGTTCTGCGCGGGAACCGCCTGCGATTTGTCGCGCCGCGGGCCTTTCTGCTCGATCGCTTCCTGATACTCGCCGGTCGTGTGCTTGACGCTGTCCTTCTTGTCGGTCGCGCGGCGATTCTCGGACGGCTTCTCCCCCGGCGCCAGGATCTGCGCGAGCGTCTCGCCGACGGGGACCATCTGCCCTTCCTTGGCGAGGAGATCGCCGAGGGTTCCGTCCGCCTCCGCTTCGAGATCGAGATTCACCTTGTCGGTCTCGATCTCCAGCACCGGCTCGCCCTTCGTGATCTTGTCGCCCGCCCCTTTGTACCAGCGGACGACCTTCCCCTCGGTCATCGCATCGCCGACCTTCGGCATGATGATCTCAGGCATTCGCGTACATCACTTTCTTGACCGCCGCGATGATCTCCGGCTCGTGAGGGGTCGCAATCAGCTCGAGGCTGCGCGCGTACGGCATCGGGACGTCCTCGCCCGTGACGCGCGCCACCGGCGCGTCGAGCTCGTCGAACATCTCCTCGGTGATGCTCGCCGCGATCTCCGCGGCAGCGCCGAACGGCTTCCACTGCTCCTGCACGACGATCGCGCGATGCGTCTTCGCGACCGACTCGAACGCCGGCTGCAGATCGAGCGGCCGGATCGACCGCAGGTCGATGACCTCCGCCTCGATCCCCTCTTCCTTCGCCAGCTTCTCGGCGGCGATGAGCGACATCTGCATCATGCGGCCGTAGGAAACGATCGTGACGTCGCTCCCTTCGCGGGCCACGCACGCCTTCCCGAACGGCACCGTGAAGTCGGGATCATCCGGGACCTCGCCCTTCATGCCGTAGAGCGACGCGCTCTCGAGGAAGATCACCGGATCCTTGCCGCGGATCGCGGTCTTCAGCATCCCCTTCGCGTCGGCCGGCGTCGCCGGGCAGACGACCGCGAGGCCGGGAAAGTGTCCGTAGAACGCCTCGAAGGTCTGCGAGTGCTGCGCGGAGAGCTGCACGCCCGCGCCCTGCGGTCCGCGGATCACCATCGGCACGTCGACCTGGCCGCCGGAGAAGTAGCGCACCTTGGCGGCGTGGTTGAGGATCTGGTCGGCGGCGACGATGGCGAAGTTCATCGTCATCATCTCGACGATCGGACGCAGGCCGAGCATCGCCATCCCGACTGCCGTCCCCGCCATCCCCGCCTCGGCGATCGGAGTGTCGATCACGCGCTTCGGGCCGTACTTTTTCAGCATGCCCGCGGTGATGCGGAACGTGCCTTCGTAGACGCCGATGTCCTCGCCCATGATGAGGACGCTCGGGTCGCGGTCCATCTCTTCCATCATCGCGTCGCGGATCGCGTCGCGGTAGCTCTTCTCGCTCATTCGGTTTTCGCCATCACGTCTTCGTGGAGCTCTTCGGGAGCCGGCACGTCGCTCTCCTCGGCGAAGCGTACGGCGTCGGCCACGCGTGCCGCCGCCTCGTCCTCGAACTTCTGCACGTCGGCATCGGTGAGGCCGCAGATCTCGCCGAGGCGGTTGCGGAGGATGTTGATCGGATCGCGGTGCTTGTGCTGCTCGACTTCGTCCTTCGAGCGGTACGGCTGCAGGATGTCCGCCGCGCCGTGGCCGGAGAAGCGATACGTGACCGCCTCGATGCAGTACGGCTTGCCGGTGTCGCGCACCTGCTGCACCACGCGGTCGGCGACGCCGCGGACCGCGAAGACGTCCTGCCCGTCGACCTTTTCGGTCGGGATGTTGTACGCCCGGACGCGCGCGGAGAGATCGGTGAGCGCCGAATGGCGGTCGATCGAGGTGCCCATCGCGTAGCCGTTGTTCTCGATGACGAAGATGATCGGACACATCCCCTGCTTGCCCCAGAGGCCGGCCATGTTCATCGCCTCGTGGAACGAGCCGATGTTCATGGCGCCGTCGCCGAAGTAGCAGATGCAGACGCGCTGCGTGTCGTTGTAGCGGAGCGCGTACGCGGCGCCGGTGGCCAGCGTCAGGTGTCCGCCGACGATGCCGTAGCCGCCGTAGAAACCGTGCTCGACGTCGAACAGATGCATCGAGCCGCCCTTCCCTCTCGACAGGCCGGTGCGCTTGCCGAACAGCTCGGCCATGATCCGGTTCGGATCGGAGCCGAGCACCAGGGTGTGGGCGTGGTCACGGTAGCCGGCGAAGACGATGTCGTCTTTCTTCAGCGACGTGAGGATGCCGGAAGCGACCGCTTCCTGGCCGATGTATACGTGAAGGTATCCACCGATCTTGCCCTTACGGAACTCGCGCTCCGTCGCCTCTTCGAAACGGCGGATGAAGATCATCTGCCGCAGGATCTCGGTCCATTCAGGCGCGCAGGCGGGATCGATGGTCGCGGTTTGTTGGTCTTTGACCTCAGCCATGAATCTAGAAAGAGCCGTGCATACGGCGGGCCGGGATGATATCTCAGACCTCGTCGAGATTCGTCTTGCGCATGAAGTACACCGTGGCGATCACGGCGAGCATCGCGCCGTTGACGGTGAGCGCGAGGGAGAGCGACCAGCGCTCGGCGACGTAGCCGGCGAGAAGATTGCCGAGGGGCATGCCGCCGCGGAACGCGAGCATGAAGATCGACATCACGCGGCCGCGCATCGCGTCGCCGGTCGCCAGCTGCACCAGGGAGCTGTAGAGCGAGACGACGCCGACGACGCAGGCGCCGGCGAAGAAGCCGATGACCATGCTCGCCGCGAGGCTGTGCGAGAGGCCGAACGCGATGAGCAGGAGCGCAAACGCGAGCTGCAGTATCAGCGCGAGGCGGCCCTTCCGCTTCGCGTAGCCGGTC
>DASXIH010000608.1:0-6157 GCA_036498125.1 Thermoanaerobaculia bacterium | reverse complement strand
CACATCGCGCGCACGGATGCGGAGACGCGTGCGAATCAGCTGTTGGAATCGCTCGGCGTCGCGCATCGGCGCAACGCGCTGCCGCGCGAGCTTTCCGGCGGCGAGGCGCAGCGCGTCGCGATCGCGCGCTCGATGGCGATGGACCCGCCCGTCCTGATGCTCGACGAGCCGACCGCCTCGCTCGATCCCGCGCGCCGCTACGAGTTGGGTGAGACGCTCGTTAAGCTGACGAAAGACGGCCGCACGCTCCTCGTCACCACCCACGACGACGACTTCGCCCGCGAGTTCGCGACGCGCGTCATCATCCTGGCCGAGGGTGAGATCGTCGAGCACGGCGATCCGAAAGAGGTGTTGACGAATCCGCAACACCCCGCGACGAAAGCGCTGCTTCAGAAGTGATGTTCCTCGCCGCCGCCGTCCTCGCCTCCACCCTATCCGTCGAAGACTACGCGACGATGCCGTCGATCGCGTCGCCGCAGATCTCGCCGGACGGCAAGCGGATCGCGTACGTCCTCACGCATGCCGATCTCGTGAAGAGCGCGTACGACGCCGAGATCTGGGCGATCGACAGCGACGGCGGGCATGACGCGAAGCTGATGGACGGCATGCACCCGCGCTGGTCGCCGGACGGCAAGACCGTGGCGTGCCTCTACGAGAACGCCATCTGGACCGACGGGACGAAGCTGACCGACGAGCCGGGACCGATCCGCGATTTCGACTACTCGCCGGACGGCCGCTCGATCGCGTTCATCGAAAGCGATCAGCAGCCGAAGAACGAGCGTGAAGACTTTCACGTCGTCGGCGACGGCATCCGGCAGCAGCATCTCTACGTCATCGATCTCGGCAGCCACGAAGTCCGCCGCCTCACGCACGGCGACTTCTCGATCAACAGCATGTCTTGGACGCCCGACGGCGGCACGCTCGTCGTCGAGCGCCTCCCGCGCGTCGACCTCGACTCGCTCTACCACACCGATCTCTACACGCTCGACGTCCCCACGGCCACAATGACGCCGCTCGTCGTCCGCCCCGGCAGCGACCGTGCGCCGAAGGTCTCGCCCGACGGCCGGCACGTCGCGTTCCTCAGCATGGGCGGCGTCCTCGACTGGCTCCGCGAGCAGCGGCTTTGGGTCGTCGACCTCGAGACGCACAAGATGCACGTCGCCTCGCGCGGCTACGACGGCTCGCCCGATTCGATCCACTGGCTCGACGCGAACACGCTGGTGTTCGATGGCGCCGTCGGGACGACGACACAGATTTTCGCCGGCAAGATTGCCGGCGCCACACAGAAGCAGACTCATTTCGCCGGCGTAGTAGCTGATGTGGACGTCAGGGACGGCCGAATGGCCTACGTCTACCAGTCGCTCACCGAGCCGGCGGAGGTCGTCCTCGACGGCAAGCAGCTCACGCATCACAACGACGCCTTCCGCGAAAAGCGCCGCCCGGAGACGCGCGTCATTCATTGGAAGAACCCGAAAGACGGCTGGGTCATCGACGGCCTGCTCACGCTTCCGCTCGACTACAAACCGGGCCAGCGCGTCCCGCTCCTCACGTTCGTTCACGGCGGGCCGGCCTCGCGCCACGAACAGGCATTCCTCGGCTACCTCGCGTCGCTCTACGTTCCCGACGTCCTCGCGGAGCAAGGCTTCGCTGTCTTCCGGCCGAATCCGCGCGGCACCGGCGGCTATGGCGAGAAGTTCCGCCAGGGCAACCGCAACGGTTGGGTCGGCGGCGCCTGGTCCGACATCAACGCCGGGATCGACAAGCTCATCGCCGACGGCATCGCCGATCCCCACCGCCTCGGCCTCATGGGCTGGAGCTACGGCGGCTTCATCGCGTCGTGGGCTGCCGGGCACAGCGACCGCCTGAAGGCGATCAGCATCGGCGCGCCGGTCACCGACCTTCTCAGCTTCCACGGCACGTCCGACATCCGCGACTTCATCCCGAGCTACTTCCGCGGCATGAACCTCGACACGCTGCGCGCCCAGTCGCCGATCTGGCACCTGAAGAAAACGAAGGCGCACATCCTCATCGAGCACGGCGAGTCCGACGAGCGCGTCCCGCCGTCGCAGGGCACGATGCTCTACCGCCGCCTCCAGGAGCTCGGCGTCGACGTCCGGATGGTCACGTATCCGCGCTCGCACCACGTCCCGAGCGAGCCGAGGCAACGGATGGACGTCGCGCGGCGGAACGTCGAGTTCTTCGAGAAGTGGTTACTTCCGGACGAACAAAACGATCGTCATCACTAACCCGATCGCCACCACCGCGCCTCGCACGAACTTCCGGCCGAGGCGGTGGGCGAGGCGGGCGCCGGCGAAGCCGCCGATGATCGAGGCGACGGCCATGACGAGAACGTCCGACCAGACGACGGCGCCCTGCAACGCGAAGTAGATCGCGGCGACGCCGTTGATGCAGATCGCGAGCAGGTTCTTCAGGCCGTTCATCTGATGCAGGTCCTGCATTCCGATGAGGCCGAGCGCGGCGAGCATCAGGATGCCCATTCCCGCGCCGAAGTAGCCGCCGTAGACCGAGACGAAGAACTGGAACGTGAACGCGAAGATGATCCAGCCGCGCGACGGCGTGCCGTGCGACGCCGAGATGAAGCGGTTCAGCTTTCGCGAGATGAGCTCCTGCGCGGCGAGCAGCAGCGTCGCGCCGAGGATCAGCAGCGGGACGATGCGTGCGAACGTCTTCTCCGGCGTCCGCAGCAAAATCATCGCCCCCGCGATGCCGCCGAGGAACGACGGGATCACGAGCCAGAGCAGCCAGCGCGGCAGCTTCTTGATGTCCTCGCGAAACCCGAGAACTCCGGCGAACGAGCCCGGCCAGATCGCAACCGTATTCGTGGCGTTCGCCATCACCGGCGGCACGCCGATGTACATCAGCGCCGGAAACGAGATCAGCGTCCCGCCGCCCGCGATCGAATTGATCGCGCCCGCGACGAATGCAGCCGCTGCGATGACGACGAACCGCGTCATCGCTTGCCGAACATCCCTCCGAAGAAGTCGTTCGGCTTCCACTGCGGCGCGTCCGGCGCGTTCGCGACGGCGAGGCCGAGGTAGAAATTCAGGTCCGCCCAGCGTGCGCCGGACGCGTAGTCGAGCTTCTGATCGGGATTGTCGCGGACCGTGTGGTAGACGTTCCGCAGCCAGTCGCGCGTGACCTTGTCGCCGTCGACTGCCGGATCGAGCGACTTGCTCCCGGCCTTGAACGTGATCGCCGGGATGCCGTGCTTGACGAACGAATACTGATCGCTGCGGATGAAGCGGACCTCCTCCGGCAGCGGGTCGGGGCTGACCGTGAAGCCGGCGCGCTTTGCGGCGTCGGCGACCGAATCGCCGAGGGTCGAATGCTCGGCGCCGAGGGCGATTACGTCGCCGACCGGGAAGAGCATCGTGAACATGTCCATGTTGATGTTCGCCACGACCGGCGTGACGGCCGGATGCGCCGCGAAGTAATTCGAGCCGAGCTCGCCCTTCTCCTCGCCGGTGACGGCGACGAACGCGATCGACCGCGCGGGACGCTTCGGCAGCGCGACGAATGCGCGCGCGATCTCGATCAGCGCCGCGTCGCCGGAGGCGTTGTCGAGGGCGCCGTTGTAGATCCGGTCGTCGCCGTCGGCTCGCATGCCGAGGTGGTCGAGGTGCGCCGTATAGACGACGTACTCGTTCGGCTTCGTCGATCCGCGCAGGACGCCGATGACGTTCTCGCTCTCGGCGGTCCCGTGCGTCGTCGCGGTGTGAATCGCGACATGCGCATTCATCGGGAACGAATGGCTGATGCTCTTCTCCGCGTCGTCGAGGAGCGCGTCGAGCGTCATCGGCGCGTGCGCGAATAGCGCGGCTGCTGCGGCCGGCCCGAGGCCGACGCTGGCATGGATCTCCGGGACGACGTCGCTGACCTGATCGCCATCCAGCGACCGCATGCCGCGCATGTCCGGCTGCGCGATCGCCTTCTCCCACGGAAAGCGCTTCGCATCGGTGCGCGTCGGAATCGAGAGGATGCCGATGGCGCCGCGCGACGCCGCGAGCTGGAACTTCCGCAGCGAGTCCGAATAGAACGCACGCTGATCCGACGGCAGGTTCGGCGGCGCGCCGGAAAGCATCGCGACGATCTTTCCGTGCACGTCCATCGTGACGTAGTCGTTCCTCAGCCCGTACCCGACGAACACCACCTCCCCCTCGGCGTCGCTCATCGTGCGGGTAAAGTCGGCGCGGAAGATGACGTCTTTCTTGTGCGCGAACGTCTGGTCATTCAGGCGCATGGAACAGTTCGCGCCGTCGACCATCGCCGTGCGGAAGCGCACCGGTTGGAACGACCGCTCGAGCCCGAGCGCCTCGAACTCCGACGCGACGTACTCCGCCGCCACGTTGTACCCGCGCGACCCCGTCTCGCGCCCTTCGAGCACGTCGCTGGCGAGGAAGTCTATGTGAGCTATGACATTGGCCGCCGAGATCGCCGCGGCAAGCAGGAGGGGAAGCATGGCGGGAGCATAGCGGCATAGGTGCATGGCGGCATAGGAGCCGCCGCCTGACTGTGCCGCTATGCCACTATGCGGCTATGCAACTCCTCCTGAGGGCCTGGCTCCTCGTCGTCGCCGTTGCCCTCTTCATCAACATCGGCGGCTATCCGCTCTTCGACGCGGACGAGGGGCGTAACGGCGAGGTCGGCCGTGAGATGGCGGCGACGAACGACTACGTGATGCCGCGCATCGACGGCATGCCGTACCTCGACAAGCCGATCGTCTACTTCGCCGCCGAAGCCGCCGCGATGGAGATCCTCGGACCGACCGAGCTCGCGGCACGTCTCCCCGCGTATCTCTTCACGCTCCTCACCGCGCTCCTCGTCTTCTGGTTCGCGAAGAGAGTCTGGAGCCAAGAGTCGGCCTACGTCGCCGCGATCGCGTTCCTCTCGATGCCGCTCACGATGGCCTTCGCGCGCACCGTGATCTTCGACAGCGCGCTGACGTTCTTCATCGTCGCGGCCATCATCGCGTTCTACTTCGAGCGCCCGACGCTCGCGTGGGCGTCGATTGCATTCGGCGTCATCACCAAAGGTCCGGTCGCGATCGCGGTACCGTTGATAGTGATGATTCCGTATGCGATCAAGCGGAAATCGTTCAGGAAGTTGTGGTCGTGGGGCGGCTTGGCGGTGTTCGTCGTCATCATCGCGCCCTGGGTCTGGGCGGTATCGCGCGTCGTGCCCGACTTTCTCCACTACGTCCTCGTCACCGAGACCGTGCAGCGGCTCGCGACGAAGGCACTCAAACGCACCGGCCCCCCCTGGTACTTCCTCCCGTACGTCATCGGCGGCGCGCTGCCGTGGTCGATTCTGGCGTGCTTTTCGTGGAGGCGCGCCCCTCAAGAAGGCCCTCTCCCTCCGGGAGAGGGTGGCCGAAGGCCGGGTGAGGGGCGTGACGACACGATGCTCCTGTTGGCGCTCTGGATCCTCGTGCCGCTGATCTTCTTCTCGATCTCGCAGTCGAAGCGGCCGCAGTACATCCTTCCGGTCATGCCCGCGATTGCACTGGTGATCGCGAACTACTGGAACCCGAAGGCGGCGCGAATCGCCGCTGCACTCTTCGCGATCGTCGGCATCGCGTTGGTCGCCGCGCCGTTCGTGCACGTGAAGAAGATGTCGGCCGAGGTTGCGGCGGGAGTGCATTCGAGCGCGTTGCCGATGGGGATCGTCACGCTGATCGGCGCCATCGCGGCGATCGTCTTCGCGAAGCGGAAAGAGATCGCCGTGGCGGCGCTGTCATTACCGATCATCGCTGTCCCGATCACCGCGAATCCGTTGATGCAGGCGATCGGCGAGCGGCGGTCGGCGAAGGCGTTCGTGGCACAGCTGAAGCCGTACGCGGACCGGCAGATCGTCGGCCTGGAGGACTACACCGGCTCGCTCCAGTTCTACCTCCGCAAGCCGGTGATCGTCGTGACGCCGGACGCCGAGGAGTTCACCAGCAACTACATCATTCGGCACTACGACCAATTCGCGAACGACCCCCGCTCGCCCGTGAGGCGCGACACCGTGTACGATTCGGGCCGCCTCTACATCGTCCGCAACAACGACTCCATGCACATCAGCCTCCTCCGATCGAACGGCTTCACCGAAGTCGCCCGCGACGCCCACCACGTGGCACTCGCTAAGCCGTCATCCT
>DASXIH010000607.1:0-3182 GCA_036498125.1 Thermoanaerobaculia bacterium | reverse complement strand
GAGCGCGCCGTAGAGCGCCGCCGCGAGTCCGCTGAGGATCGAATGCGCGGCGCGGACTTGCTGCGTTGCCGCGGGCCGTCCCGCTTCGATCCAGATCGCGCGGCAGGCGTACTTCCGTTGCTCGCGCTCGCGAAAGCGGATTCGCGCGTCGATCTGCTCGAGCGTCTGCTGCAGCGCGCGTTCGGCGCCGCGCGGCGGGTGCTGGGCGAAGAATGCCGCGATGTCGTTGCGCATCGCCGGATCGGAGGCAGCGGCGAGCGCTGGGATCGCGCCGCGTCCGCCGAAGGAGATCAGATCGTCCTGCAGCTCGTGCCAGTGCTCTTTCAGATACGCCCACGTCTCGCGCCGTGTCGCGGGGTGGCGGAGGAGCGCCTCGCAAGCCGCGATTCGTTCGGCGCCGCGCGAGTCTGCCAACGTGCTCAGGGCAGGAGCAGGAAGGGCCGTCCGTCCGGTGAGCAATTCCTCGACGTCCGTCGCGATCGTCTCGTCGGGTGCCTGTTCGAGGGCTCGCAGCAGGACGAGCGTGTCGGTCTCGGCGGCCCAGGTAGCGTCATAGAGATCGCCGAGGAATGCGACGCGCTCCGTTGCGGAAAGCTCACCGGCCGGAATCGCACCGAAGTCGCGGTAGGAGCAGCGGTAGTAGCCGTCCGCGTTCGCATTTGCGAAGACCCATCGCACGTCGGCCGGCATCGCGATCTCGGTGCCGTACTCGATACGTGTCTGCGTCGTTCCGTCGCTGAGCGCGATGCGGAGAAACGCGGGATACGCGTGCTCCGAAAGGCGGATCGTGCGCTCGTTCCACTCGATCGAGAGGCGAGGCACTCCAGCGGTGTCGACGAATGGCGTCGCCCACTCCGGCAGCCGGAACGCTCGTCCCTCGCGAAGTGAATCGGTCAGCTCCCGCTGCCACGCTTCCTCACCGCTCGCCGCTGCGACCATGCGCAGGACCGCGGCGCCTTTCGCGTACGTGGTGGCGTCGTAGAGCTCCTTCGGATTCGGCGAATCGCTCCGGAGCGGACGCGCCGCGCTTCCGGAATCGGCCGCCATCGCAACGCGGATCGCGCGGACGAGCTTCACCTCGCTGCCGGCGGCCTTGGCGCCGAGCCATGTCGCCGCCCCTTCGCTGCGCCAGAGATCGCCCCACGACTCCGGGGTCACGAGGCTGCCGAACCACTGGTGCGCGACTTCGTGCGCGACGAGCGTCTCCGCTCGATACCCATCGAGGAGAGCGCCGCTTCGGAAGACGATCGCGCCCGTGCTCTCCATCCCATCCGCCTCGAACTCCGGCACGACGACCAGGTCGAGCTTCGTCCACGGGTAGGGGACGCCGAGGTAGTTCTCGTAATAGGTGAGCGCACGGTTTGCCGCATCGAGTGTTGCCGAATAGCGCTCCGGGTCGTCGAGCGAGTAGAGCGAGACGCGTCCCGACTGAATCTGCCGGAACTTGCCGGCCGCGATGAAGACCAGATGCGGCGGCATCGGCGCGGACGTCCCGCCGTTCGTGATGACGACGTCCCCCTCATCCGACGTCACGTCGATGTCGAACGTCGCCTTCACCCACGGTTCGTCGAGGCAGGGGAACACGTCTCGCGCGTAGTCCGGCTGAAACTGTGTGACCACGAAGCCGTCGCCGGCGTACAGGCCGCGCGACGCCGTTCGCTCGCTGCGGCGCAGGTCGAGCGAGAGGGAGTAGTGGCGTGGGACGATCAGGTGAAGGATTGTACGATGCGGTTCATGGCGAACGCCGGGTGGCTGTCGTTCGAAATCTTCTCAGCGGCGGAGTGTGATGCGCTGCTTGCCGAGCTGCATGACGCGGCCGAGGATCACGCGACCGTGTATGGCCTCGGCAAACAGCCAGCGGTCCACTCGCTGGCGCGCCGCACCACGCGGCTTTGCCCTTCACTCGATACGCGCGAACGGGTGACTCGCACTTTGGAGAGCCTCACGCAACGGCTTTCCGAGCACTTCGACGTTCCGCTCGCGACGGCCGAGGAGCCGCAGTTTCTGCGGTACACGACGGGCGACTACTTCGTCGCGCACCAGGACGGGAACACGCCGATCATCGTCGACGACTCGCGCCACCGCCGTGTCTCGCTCATTCTCTTCCTCAGCGATCGGGCGTCTTATTCGGGCGGAGAGCTCGTTTTCCATCGCAGCAGTAGGGAGGTCCCGCCGGCAACTCGCGGAACCATCCTGGCGTTCCGTTCGGAGCTGACGCATGAGGTGACGCCGGTGACGGCGGGAGAGCGGTACACGATCGTCACCTGGTACCGCTAAGATTGCCGTATGGCCGCCGAGCCCCAGCTACCGCCTGAGGACATCAATTCCGACCTCGGTTTCGGATCGGTCGTCGCGCGCGAGTCGCGCCGCCGCCTTCTGAACCGCAATGGCAGCTTCAACGTGAAGCGGGAAGGGCTGTCGTTCCTGCAGGCGCTCTCCGCATATCACTACTTCCTCACCATCAGCTGGAGGCGCTTCCTCGGATACGCAATCGCTGTCCACCTTTTCACGAACGCGATCTTCGCGTTCGCGTACGTGAGCTGCGGCGACGACGCGCTGAACGGGTTCGCGACGCAGGGAGCAGGGGAGCGGTTCGTCACCGCGTTCTTCTTCAGCGTCGACACGCTCGCGACGATCGGCTACGGCACCATCGCGCCGACGAATCTCGCCGCGAACGTCGTCGTCGTCTTCGAGTCGCTGGTCGGCCTCCTCGGGTTCGCGCTCGTCGCCGGCATCGTCTTCGCGCGCTTCGCGCGGCCGATGGCGCAGATCGTCTTCAGCGAGCGGGCGATCATCGCGCCGTACCGCGGGATGACTGCCTTCATGTTCCGGATCGTCAACCAGCGCGCGAACGAGCTGGTGCAGCTCGAGGCGAAGGTGATGCTGACGCGGCGGAAGAGGGGAGTGGAGGGGGAGCGCGAGTTCATCGGGCTGAAGCTCGAGCGCGAGAACGTCATCTTCTTCCCGCTGACCTGGACGATCGTCCATCCGATCGACGAGAACAGTCCGCTCCACGGCATGACCGAGCGCGATCTCCAGGCCTGCGACTCCGAGTTTCTCGTCATGCTCAACGGCTTTGACGAGACGTTCTCGCAGACCGTGCACACTCGCTCGTCATACCGTGGCGACGAAGTCGTCTGGGGCGCCCGCTTCAAGAGCATCTTCAACCCGCCGAAACCCGA
>DASXIH010000606.1:0-10092 GCA_036498125.1 Thermoanaerobaculia bacterium | reverse complement strand
CGCGTAAACCCTTCGAGCACCGGGATGCCGAGGCGCTCGAGATACGTCGACATCGGCGGATAGATGTGTTCGTCCGACCCGGTGACCTCGTACCCTCGCTGCTGGAGCATCCCGGCGAGCGAGGCCATGGCGGTACCGGCGACACCGATCAGGTAGATGCGTTTGACGTTCGAGAGGTCGTTGACGTGCGGCATGTCACGGCTCAGGATACACAGCCAATCGAGCGGGAATGGTCATTTTCCAGGCCCTGTTCCCACGATTTTCAACTAGGAGGATTTCGCGCATGTCGAAACGTTTCGTTGTGATGATGACATTCGCCTTTCTCGTCGGGTTCGGCTCACTGGCCGCCACCGCCCAGGAGAAGAGCGAAACTGCGGCCAAGACGCCGGAGAAGGGCGGACGGCTCACGATCGTCGAGCCTGTGAAGGAATACGGCGAGGTGCCAAAGGGCGAGAAGCTCGACTGGTCGTTCCTCATCAAGAACACGGGCGACGGCGACCTCCAGATCCTCGCTGCGAAGCCGGGCTGTGGCTGCACCGTGGCCGATTTCGACAAGGTCATCAAGCCGGGCGAGACGGGAAAGGTGACGGCTCACGTCGACACCACGGCGTTCGCCGGACCGATCTCGAAGACGATCTCGATCGAGACCAGCGACCTCACGACGCCGGAGGCGGTGCTGACGATCCACGCGACCGTCAAGCCGTTCGTCGAAGCGTTCCCCGCCGGTTTCGTCCGCTTCAATATGCTCCAGGGCGACGCCGAGACGCAGAGCATCACGCTCTACTCGGATGAGGAAGATCCCTTCGAGATCACGCACGTCGACGTCCCGGGCGACTACGTGAAGGTCGTTCCGCACAAGATCGAAGATCCGAACTCGCGCGTCCAGGCCGGCCGCGCCAATCAGAACCAGTACCGCCTCGACATCACGGTCGGCGGACCCGACGCCAAGATCGGACCGCTGTCCGACAAGATCCACATCGCGACGAACTCCAAGCACCAGCCGGATTACTTCGTCAGCGTCACGGGCGTCATCCGCCCGACGTTCCGCGTCGAGCCGCAGACGGTCAACTTCGGCGAAGTCGCGCCGACGGATCCCGCTGCCACCCGCGGCGTCATCCTCCACTCGAACAGCCTCACGACCCCGGAGCAGTTCAGCGTCATGAAGGCCGAGACGTCGATTCCGGGCGTCACGGCGCTGGTGAAGCCGACCGATCACAAGGGCGAGTACGAAGTCACCCTGCAGGTCGCCAAGGACGCCAAGCCGGGCGACATCGACGGCACCCTCAAGATCTACACGAACGACAAGATCACCCCGGTCGTCACGCTCCCGGTCAAGGGCGTCGTGAAGGTCGCGGCGAAGTAAGACTCACCGATCCAGGGAATTCAAATCGAGGCCGCCGTAACTGGCGGCCTTTTTTATCGGCATCCGGCATCCGGCATAAGAAGCGGATGCCGGATGCCGATTTTCAGAACCGCCCGCTCACGGCATCCCAATCGACATTCGACAGGAACGCCTCGATGTACTTCGGCCGCTCGGCCGGCTTGTAATCGAGCAGGAACGCGTGTTCCCAGACGTCCATCACCAGGAGTGGTACGAAGCCGGCGATGTTGCCGGTCTCGTGCAACTCGACCCAGTGATTCGAGACGCCGCCGGTTGCCGGGTTGAGAAAGGCGATCGCCCAGCCGACGCCGCGCATCTTCCCGACGCTCGCGAAGTCGGTGCGCCAGATTGCGTAGGACGGGAAGCTGTTCTCGACAGCGCTCCGGAATTTCGATCCGGCGGGCGCGTCGCCGCCACCCTGCCGTTTCATGTTGCCGAAGTAGTACTCGTGCAGGACCATCCCGTTGTACTCGAACCCGAGGCGGCGCGTGAGCTCCGAGTAGGCGGGCATCTCCTCCTTGTCCACGTTGCCATCGGCAAGGATTTCCGAGATGCGCTCCGTCAGAAGGTTCGTGTTCGTCACGTAGCCTTCGTAGAGCTTGAAATGCATCTCCAGCGTCTGGTTCGAGATGCCGTTGAGGTCGGATAGGTTGAACGTTTTGGCGGTGTAGGTCTTCATGCCCTTTCAAAGGGCGCACCGGAACGTGGCGTAGACGTACGGGTAGTTCGGCCGGAACCAGTTCCGGAACGAGCGGCGGACGAGATGCCGCGCGGTCGCGGGCGATGCGCCCTTCATCACGTAGTGCTTGCCGTCGAAGAAATCGGTCGAGTACACCGGATACGAAGGCATCGGCTGGAAGCCTTCGAAGCCGTTGAACTCGGTCGAGGTCCACTCCCAACCGTTGCCGACGAGGTCGTGGATTCCCCAGGCGCTTGCGCCGGTGGGATATGAGCCGGCAGGTACCGGATCCCAATGCGAGAGATCGAAGTTGCCGCGGCTCGCGTCCGGGAGCTCTTCGCCCCACGGGTACGAACGCTCCTCGCCGGACGGCGTGCCGAACGCTGCGCGGTGGTACTCCGCCTCGGACGGAATGCGCATCCCTTTCCACTTCGCGTACGCCGTCGCCTCGTCGTGCATCGCGTACACCGGCCAGTCGAGCGGCAACGGGATCAGCTCGAACATCCCGCGCCAGAACCACTGATCGTCGATCTTTGTCCAGAAGTGCGGCGCGGGCGCGCCCGTCGCTTCCATGAACTCAAGGAACTCGCCGTTCGTGACGTTGTGCTTCTGAATCGAGAACGCCGGAACGTCGACGCGATGCGCCGGGAACTCGTTGTCCCAGCCGAACGTGCCACTGTTGCCGAGCGTCGCGACCCCCGCCGGAATCGCGATCAGCTCCTGAGACGTGGGACGGGCTTCAGCCCGTCCGGGGCGGGCTAAAGCCCGCCCTACGTTGCGCTTCTTCTCATACGGCAGGTTATGCATCATGTAGAGAAACGTCTCGTGATGCATCTGCTCGTGCTCGAGAATCGCGAGCGCGGCTTCACCGCCCCGAAGCTGCGGGACGTTCTCGTCTTCGATCGTGGCGCTGGTCAGCGCGCGTTCGATCAGTTCGTCCGACTGCGCTCCATACTTTTGCACGCAGTTCCGCGTCGGCCAGAGGTCCGTCGGGCTCTTCGCCGAGACCTCGTCCTCCGGGTCAATGCCACGCGCGAAGAGGATCTCGTAGTGATCGTCGATGCCGGGCTCGCGCAGCGCGAGCTTGATGAGCGTGTTGACGTTGAACGCCGGGAGATGCCCCTCGTAAAAGACGATCGGATTCCGAAGAGCGATCGGCTTGTCGTAATACGCCTCTTCGACCGGAATCCCGAGGATCTGCTTCGAGCGGGCGCGCCCTTCGCGGAACCACGCGAGAAGATCGGCGCGCGTGGCGCCATCCGGAAATGCGGCGTGCCTCATTCGTGGGATGTGATTCTACGCCGCGACCGCCTCGCCGACGGGCACTTCGATGACTCGAAAAGGTGGCTGTTCCGGTTGTTGCGCGACGAGAAGCGGCAGCGCGACGTTGTAGACCGGCGCGCCCGCTTTCGTCTTCCCCTCGAGCGACCCGCGATGCGCATGGCCGTGAAACACCGCGGTACAGCGGTAGCGGTCGACCGGTTCTTCGAGCCGTGACGAGCCGAGGAACGCCACGATCTCGAGCGGCTCGCCGACCACCGTCGCCATGATCGGGGAGTAGTGCAGGATCGCGATCTTCTGCGGCGTGCGGAGGCGGACGAGCGCCGCCTCGAGCTTGAGCGCCTCGTTCACCGTCTCGTGGACGAAGTCCTTGATCATCTTCTCGCCCCACGCGCCGAGGGAGCGCCGTCCGAAGCCGCCGCCGAAGCCCTTCACGCCGGCGAAGCCGACGCCCTTTACCTCGACTGCGTCGCCGTCGAGCATCGTCACGCCGGCATCGGTGAGGATGCTCACGATGTCGCCGGCGTGGTCCGCCTCGTAGTCATGATTGCCGAGGACGCCGAGCGCCGGGATGCGGAGCGACGACGTGATCTCTTTCGCGAGCACCTTCGCCTCTTCGATCTGGCCATAGTCGGTGAGGTCGCCGGCGAGGATGAGGACGTCGGCCGCCTGCGTCGCCTTCTCGAACAGTTCGTGCATCGAGCCGGCGCCGGTCTTCTTCACGTGGATGTCGGCGACTGCTGCGATTCGTAGCGTTTCTTTCTCCGCCATCACTTCGCCCCGTCTTCCGCGATGCCGGCCGTCCAGTGCGCGATGTCCTGCGCGCTCATGTTGCCGAGCGGCTTCTGGCGCGCGTCGCGGTAGCCCCACTCCTGGACGTCCTTCAAGTACTGCTGCCGCGAGATGACCGTGCCGTAGCAGATCTTCTCTTTCGAGTCGGGTTGCCGCGTCTCGTCCGAAACGCGCCCGCCGAGCTCCTCCATCACCCACGCGGGAATGTTCGAGCGGTGCGACGGATAGATGTAGCCGAACAACGTGAGATGCGCGAACAGCACGCGCCAGTGTCCGGCGTATCGGTCGATGAGGTGGCGCCAGTCGAGCTGCGGGCCGACTGCTTTGATCACGTGAGCGACGTCGGCGCCGTCGAAGCGCTCCCGCTCCATGATCAGCCCCTTCGACCAGATCATCTCCTCGGCCGGGATGAGCCGGACGTCCATGCCGATTACCTGCTCCGGCACGGAGCGCTCGAACCACTGATCGTCTACTTTTGCGACGCCATTTCCAGCGCTGAAAATCAGATCAATAAAATCATCACCATTAAACGACTTCCCGAGCCAGTGCGGGAACTTCAGCTCCGACTCGTAGCCGGCGTCGCCGAGGACCTTGGCGATCCGCTCGAAGTCCTCGCGCCGGATGAAGATGTCGAAGTCCTTCGTATGCCGCTCGATCCCGGTGTAGCGGGCGAACGCGTACGCGCCGCCGACGAGGTAGTCGATTCCCGCGCGGTCGAGCCGGCCTAAAGCGTCACGATAAAAATCGCGGCTGTGCTCGTCGAGGACAGCCGCCGTAGCTGCATCTGCCATGAAGGCTCAGCAGTGCAAGGTTGGTGCTTAGCCTGCCTCCACCGGATACCCCGCGTCGACCCACGCGTCGAACCCGCCCGCGAGCGGCCGGACCACCGTAAACCCTTCGTCGATCAGCTTGCGCGCCACACGGGCGGCTGAGGCTTCGTTGGGTCACGTGCAATAGAGCACGATCTCCTTCGACGGATCGGCGTCGCGCAATCGTTCGATCAGCTCCTCGGGGGAGGCAGCGACGGCATTCGGGATGTGGCGGGGGTCGCGTTTCCGCGCGCCGGCGGAACGGGCGTCGACGACCATCGGCATCGTTCCGCTGTCGAACATCGCCTTCAACTCGTCCGGCTGAACGCGTGCGACCCGGAGCTGTTTGATGAACCGGACGCGCTGCCACCACTTGACGATGACGAACAGCGCGAGCACGAAGACGACGAAAACGACCGCCCATCCGCCGAGGTTTTCCAGGCGCTCGACGACGGAGCCGATGGCGTGGTGGAACGCCCGGCCGACGATCACCGCCGCGCCGGCCCACAAGAGAGCGCCTACGCCGTCATAGAGGATGAAGGGGACGATGCCGGCGTTCGTCGCGCCGGCAAGAGGTGGCGCCACAGTCGAGAAGCCTGGGACGAACTTCGCGATCAGGAGGGACTTCATTCCCCAGCGCTCGAAATTCGCCTCCGTGTCGCGCACGCACGAGTCGGGCGACAGCGAGATGCGGCAGAGGAGGCGGAGGATCCGGTAGCCGTAGCGTTTTCCGAGGGCGAACCAGATTGAGTCGGCGACGAGCGAGGCGAGGACCGCCCAGACCATCACATGCGTGGACGACATCTGGCCGTTGCGCGCCAGCGCGCCGGCGATCATCAGCGTCGGGACCGCCGGGATCGGCGCGCCGATCTGCTCCAGAAAGACGTTCGCCGCGACCAGCGGAACGCCGTGCCGCAGGACGAGGGCGATGAGGCGGTTCAACGTACCTGCTCGATGAGGATGGGCGCGGCGCCGGTGTGGAGACGGATCATCGGTTCGGACGAGCCGCCGCCGATCCGGAGCACTTTGCTGCCCGCGATGCGATGCGCGAGGGCGTCCTGACAGATCTTGGCGCGGCAGAGGATCTCACCCGCGTCGTCCGTGCTCGCCTCGATCGTCTGCGGATCGCCGTCCGAGACCTTCAGCGAGATCGCGCCGTTGTGCGCACCGGCGTCGATGCGGCCGGTGATCTTTTCGAGCGAGATGCCGCCGTTCTCCGACCGCAGGTTCGACTCGCCGGCGCACTCCGCGAGCGAGATGCCGCCGTTCGTCGCACGGGCCGTCACACGGCCGTTCATCCGGCGGATGGCGATTCCGCCGCTCGTCGACGCGACGTCGACCGAAACGTGCTTCGGCACCCGGAGGATCATGTGCACCCACCAGGCGCGCGTCGTCCCGTTCTCCGGCCCGTGCGCAGCGACCTCACCGTTGTGCGTCGTGACGATCACGTCGCGGAGCGTTTTCTTCGCGTCGGCGTCATTGAGCGCGACGGCGTACTTGCAGAGCGTCAGCCGGGCGACGGGGCGATCCCACCCCTTGATCGAGACGGCGCCCCCCTCGGTCGACCGGACGCGGAGCGTGTCGACGCCCGCGAGGGCAACCGGGATCTGTTCCTCGCTCTGGACGCGCGCCGGCAGCGAGGGAGCGACGGTCCGCGCATAGAAATGCTCGCAGTCGTCGATCTCGACCAGCGAGTGGTCCTGCGACGTGACGAGCATCGGCCGCTGCGTCGCCGCAAAGCACGGGAGCGCCAGGCCGAGCGCCATCCAGAAGGTAACCGTTTTCACGATTGGGCCTAGTCTAACGCGTTTCCCGGCTAACCCTTACCGCCCTTCCCAGTCTAACCTCTCGACGATGGAACTGGCCGACGCAGCAGCCTTGAGCCGGGCACGTTCGGGAGACACGGACGCGTTCCGCCTGCTCGTGGAGCGTCACAGCAAAGCCATCTTTCGAGTGGCCTATCGCATGACCGGAAACGAGCACGATGCCGACGACGTGGTTCAGGAGACGCTCCTACGCGCCTGGCGGCAAATGGGCGGCTTCGAGGAAAGGTCGAACTTCTCGACCTGGATCCATCGCATCGCCGTCAACTGCTCGCTCGACCTCCTCCGGGCCCGCAACCGCCACGAGAAGAACCAGATGAGCACGACGAACAACGACGACGACGATCCGCCGAACGAAATCGCATCGAGCGACCCGCAGCCCGACCGCCTCCTGCTCAGCCGTGAGCTGCAAGAGAGAGTGGGAGCGGCGATGCAGAGCCTCTCGGGCAACGAACGGACCGCCTTCGTCCTCCGCCATTTCGAAGGCGTGCCGGTCGAAGAAATCGGCAAAACCCTCGGCATCCAGGTCAACGCCGCGAAGCACACGATCTTCCGCGCGGTGCGGAAACTTCGCGCGTCGCTGGAGCCGCTCGTAAGGACGAATCCATCATGCAGCACCTGACCGAAGAACAGCTCGTCGCGCACTACTACCGTGACGACGACGCTCCCGCCACAGCGAACGAGCACCTGGCGTCTTGCGCCGAGTGCGCCGCCGAATTCGACTCCATCACACGCGTCCTCGCGCTCGTGAAAGAAACGCCGGTACCGGAGCGCGGCGACGATTACGGCGAGCAGGTCTGGACCCGGCTCCGCTGGCGCCTCGGTGCGCCGAGCCGCCGGAAGCAGTGGCAGTGGCTCGCCGTCGCGGCGGTGATGGCGATGGGGCTTTGCACCGGAGGAGTGGTTTGGACGGGTCGGCATGCACCGAAGCAGAGTCTGATCGTCCGAACTCGTGTAGCGCCGCCGACCCCGGCGGCGAAAACCACACAGAACCAGCGCGTCCTCGTGTTCGTCGTCAGCGACCACCTCGAGGCGTCGGAGCGGATGCTCACCAACGTCTCCAACGCCGATCCGAAACAGACCTTCGACGCCGAGGCGCAGCAGCAGCGCGCGGCGGAACTGGTGGCCTCCAACCGAATCTACAGACAGACCGCACTGCAGCACGGCGACGAGCGCATCGCTTCGCTGCTGGCGGATCTCGAGCCGATCCTCGTCGAGCTGGCGCACGCCGGCAAAACGCTCAGCCCCGACGAGCTCGCATCCATCCAGAAACGCATTGAATCCAAAGGACTGCTGTTCAAGGTGCGCGTCATGAGCGCGCAGACGAGCGGTGGCGACCGCGTTCCCGCGGCGCCCGCAGCGAACAGCTTGTGAGGACGAACATGGCCAAGAAACTCTTTGTGATGCTCATCGCGCTCTTCACGATCGCGCTGACCCCCGCGTTCGGCGACTGGCCGAGCGCCGATAAGGCGAAGGACAAGAAAGAAAAAGACGAAGCTCGCGTGGAGCGGGAGCAGGACCGCTACGAAGCAGCGACCGACGCCCTCGATGATCACGAATGGCGCCGCGCCATCGCCCTCTTCACCGAGGTGGCCCGCATGGGCGGTACGCACTCCGATGCCGCCATCTACTGGGCCGCGTACGCGAAGGCGAAGAACGGCGACCGCACCGACGCGCTCGCGACGCTCGTCGAGCTCCAGAAGGCATTCCCGCAGAGCAAGTACGTCGAAGACGCGAAGGCGCTCGAAGTCGAGATCCGTCAGAACGCCGGCGAGGCCGTCTCGCCGGAGCGCGAGTCCGACGACGACGTGAAGCTGATGGCGATCAACGGGCTGCTGAACAGCGATCCTGATCGCGCCATCCCGATCCTCGAGGGCATTCTCCACAGCCCATCGCAGTCGTCGAAGATGAAGGACCGCGCGCTGTTCGTCATGAGCCAGACGAATTCGCCACGCGCGACTGAAGTCCTCACCCGGATCGCGAAGGACGGCACGAACCGCAGCCTCCAGTCACGCGCCCTCAAGTACATCGGCGTCATGGGAGGCGAGAATAGCCGCAAGATTCTCGAAGAGGTCTATCGCACCACCCCCGACATCGAGGTGAAGCGAACCGTTCTGAGGTCCTTCATGGTGTCGGGCGACCGCACGCGGCTGTATGGGCTCGCACGCAACGAGCAGAACGCCGAATTGCGCGCCGACGCCGTGCGCCAGCTCGGTGTGATGGGCGCCCGCAACGAGCTCGCCGACCTGTACAAGAGCGAGACCGTGGTCGCGGTGAAGAAGAACATCATCCAGGCGATGTTCATCGGCGGCTCGGCCGACAAGCTCGGCAAGCTCGCGCGCGGCGAGACGAATCCGGAGCTTCGCATCGCAGCGATCAAGAGCCTCGGTCTCGTCGGCGGTGAGCACTCGTCGGCCATCCTGAAATCGCTCTATGAGAGCGATCAGAACGCCGACGTCCGCCATGCCGTGATCAGCGCGCTCTTCCTGCATGGAGACGCGAAAACGCTCGTCGCCCTCGGCCGCGCGGAGAAGAACCCCGAGCTGCGCAGGTCGATCGTCTCGAAGCTCTCGATCATGAACTCCAAAGACGCCGCCGACTTCCTCCTCGACATCCTCAACGAGAAATGACAGACGTGTGGCCATGGGAACGCGTCGTGCTGAACGCGTTTCCATGGCCAAACAGACCGTCGGCGACTTCCTCGTTCATCGCCTCCAGGCATGGGGCGTCAACCGCATCTACGGATATCCCGGCGACGGGATCAACGGCATCATGGGCGCGCTCGAGCGCGTCGGCGACGCGATGCATTTCGTCCAGGTGCGGCACGAGGAGATGGCGGCGTTCATGGCCTGCGCGCACGCCAAGTTCACCGGCGAGCCGGGCGTCTGCCTCGCCACTTCGGGACCCGGCGCCATCCACCTGCTGAACGGCCTCTACGATGCGAAGCTCGACCACCAGCCGGTCGTCGCCATCGTCGGCCAGACGTCGCGCCTCGCCATGGGTGGCAACTACCAGCAGGAAGTCGACCTGCAGTCGCTCTTCAAGGATGTCGCGTCCGACTACGTGCAGACCGCGATGGCTCCGGCGCAGATCCGCCATCTGATCGATCGCGCCTTCCGCATCGCGCTCGCGCAGCGCACCGTCACCTGCGTGATCATCCCGCACGACCTCCAGGAAGAGCCGTACGAAAACCCGCCGCACAAGCACTCGACCATTCACTCCGGCACGGGCTGGACCACGCCGCGAATCATCCCGACCATGGAGGACCTCCAGCGCGCGGCCGGCGTCCTGAACGAAGGGAAGAAGGTCGCGATGCTCATCGGCCAG
>DASXIH010000605.1:0-1764 GCA_036498125.1 Thermoanaerobaculia bacterium | reverse complement strand
ATGAGATGCGAGGGAATGTCGATGCGCGCCAGGAGCCGCTGGGCGCTGCCGTTCTGGAACATCGCGATCACGCCGTTCGCCTGCTCGACGAGCAGCACGCAGAGGATGACCGCAGGCAGGAGGATCAGGAGCAGGATGCCGATCACCATCACGAACGCCGCGAGGTTCTCGCGGCCGTGCAGCTTCGTGCGGACGCGCCGGTAAGTCGGGAAGGTGATGGTGACGAGCACGAGGCCGAAGATGATGGCGTCGAGGAAGGGGCGGATGATCAGCCACGTGGCCCAGAGGACGACGAGCGTGATCAGGCCGAAACAGATGATGCCCGCTAGGCGCCAGTCACGGCGGCGCGCAGGCGGGGCATTCGGCACGTCGCTCATCTATAGCGTGACGATCCCGAGTCGCGCCGCGTGCACGACCGCTTCGGTGCGCGTCTCCGCGCCGAGCTTCCCGAAGATCGCGTTCACATGGAACTTGATCGTGTGCTCCGTGATGCCGAGGCGAGAGGCGATCTCCTTGTTCGTCCGGCCGGCGGAGAGGAGGTGCAGCACCTCCAGCTCGCGCGCGGTGAGCGGCTCGAGCAGCTCCTCCCCTCTCCCTTCGGGAGAAAGTTGCCGAAGCCCGGGTGAGGGGCGTGCATCCGCCTCGAATCGCGCCGCGCCGTCGATGACGCGCAGCCCTTCGGAAATGGCGCGGAGCGCGGCGTGGATCTGCCGCGGCGTCGAGTTGCGGGAGATGACGCCGCGCGCCCCCGCGGCGAGCGCCTCGTTCGCCTGCGCCAGGTCCGTCACGAGCAGCAGTGACGGGACGTCGCACTTCCCGATCGTGGTACCAGCGTCGACGAGCGCCACGTCTCCGTCGCAGTCGACGACGAGGATGTCCTCGAAGTCGCGAAGGATCGTCGCGAGGCCGACGCGGGCAAGCGGGTCGCGTCCTGCCACGACGATGCGCAGCAGATCGCTGGCGGCGCCGGCCAGGAGATTCGCGCCGCCCGAGTAGGCCGGGGTCTGCGGAATCGGAAGCATCGAGTTACCTCAACGAGGATAACGCATGTGCATTCCCGCCCTGTACTAACATCCCCGCCCGTGAAATTCACCGAGACCCGCGTTCCCGGCGTGATTCTCATCGAGCCGCAAGTCCACGGCGACAAGCGCGGCTTCTTCATGGAGACCTACCGCGCCGACGTCTTCAAGGCGCACGGCATCGACCAGACGTTCGTGCAGGACAACCACTCCCGCTCCGCGCGCGGCGTCCTCCGCGGCCTGCACTACCAAGAGCCATATCCGCAGGGAAAACTCGTCCGCTGCGTCCGCGGTGAGCTCTTCGACGTCGCCGTCGACGTCCGCCGAGGGTCGCCGGCCTTCGGCAAGTGGTACGGCACCACCCTCTCCGAAGAAAACAAGGCGATGCTGTGGGTTCCGCCAGGCTTCGCGCACGGCTTCTGCGCCCTGACCGACGACGCGGAGCTCGTCTACAAAACGACTGAGATCTACCACCCCGAGACCGACCACAGCATCCTCTGGAACGACCCCGAGATCGGGATCGAATGGCCGATCGCAGAGCCTTCCCTATCCGCAAAAGATGCCGCCGCTCCGCTGCTGCGCGACGCCGAGCTCCCTTCGTTTGCGTACGCTTGACACCCCGCCACCCGCCCCGTAGCATGCGCGCTCCCTCGGGGAATGCGCGCTCCAGACGTGCCGTTACCGAGGTTCCCTACGACGCGGGGTCGTAGTTCAGTTGGTTAGAACGCCGGCCTGTCACGCCGGA
>DASXIH010000604.1:0-2593 GCA_036498125.1 Thermoanaerobaculia bacterium | reverse complement strand
AGCAGCACGTGCTCGCGCGTCTGCGGCATCGGACCGTCCGCTGCCGACACCACCAGGATCGCACCGTCCATCTGCGCAGCTCCCGTGATCATGTTCTTCACGTAGTCGGCGTGACCCGGGCAGTCGACGTGCGCGTAGTGGCGCTTCGCGGTCGAGTACTCGACGTGAGCGGTGGCGATGGTGATGCCGCGCTCGCGCTCTTCGGGAGCCTTGTCGATCTGATCGAACGCAACGAACGTAGCAGTTCCCTGCGCGGCGAGGATCTTGGTGATGGCTGCAGTGAGCGTGGTCTTGCCGTGGTCGACGTGACCGATCGTGCCGACGTTCACATGGGGCTTACTGCGGTCGAATTTCTCTTTGGCCATTGAGAGCTAACCTCCGTATTTGCGTTGACTCTTGTCTTCCACGTGTCGCTTATCCGGCGACTTTTGCGATCACTTCTTCGGCGACGTTCTTTGGCGCCGGTTCGTACGCCGAGAACTGCATGGTGTAGCTGGCGCGGCCCTGCGACATCGAGCGGAGCTGCGTCGCGTAGCCAAACATCTCGGACAGGGGCACGTGCGCGCGAATGACTTTCGCGCCGCCGCGCTCGTCCATCTGCTGAATCTTTCCGCGACGGCGCGACAGGTCGCCCATCACGTCGCCCGCATAGTCCTCGGGCGTCACGACTTCGACGTCCATGATCGGCTCGAGCAGGATCGGGCCGGCTTTCTTGGCGCCTTCCTGGTAAGCCATCGAGCCGGCGATCTTGAACGCCATTTCGCTCGAGTCGACGTCGTGGTACGAGCCGTCGTAGAGGATCGCGCGGATGCCCGTCATCGGGTAGCCGGCGATGATCCCCTTCTCCATCGCTTCCTTGATGCCCTGCTCGGTCGGCTTGATGAACTCGCGCGGGACGCTGCCGCCGACGATGTCGTTCACGAACTCGAAGTTCGTCCCGTCGGTGAGCGGCTCGAAGCGCATCTTGACGTGGCCGTACTGCCCCTTGCCGCCCGACTGGCGGACGAAGCGGCCTTCCGCCTCCGACTTGCGCGTGATCGCCTCGCGATACGCGACCTGCGGCTTGCCGACGTTCGCCTGCACGTTGAACTCGCGCATCATGCGGTCGACGATGATCTCGAGGTGGAGCTCACCCATGCCGCGGATGATGGTCTGGTTCGTCTCGGTGTCCGTGTGCACCTTGAACGTCGGGTCTTCCTGCATGAGCTTCGCGAGCGCGACGCCCATCTTTTCCTGGTCGGCTTTGGTCTTCGGCTCGATCGCGACCGCGATGACCGGTTCCGGGAACGTCATCGTCTCGAGAGCGATCGGCTTGTTGCGGTCGCAGATCGTGTCGCCGGTGGTCACGTTGCGGAGACCGACGGCGGCGCCGATGTCGCCCGCCCACACTTCCTTGATCTCTTCGCGCTTGTTGGCGTGCATCTGCAGGAGACGACCGATGCGCTCGGTGTTGCCCTTCGTCGTGTTGAGGACCGCGGTCCCCGACTCGACGTGTCCCGAGTAGACGCGGAAGAACGCCAGCTGGCCGACGAACGGATCGGTCATGATCTTGAAGACGAGGGCGGCGAACGGCTCTTCATCCGAAGCTTTGCGCTCGGTGAAGGACTCGTCGTCCGGATTGATCCCCTTGACCGGCGGAATGTCGAGCGGCGACGGCAGGTAGTCGACGACCGCGTCGAGCAGCGGCTGCACGCCCTTGTTCTTGAACGCGGAGCCGCACATGACGGGGGTGATCTTCTGGGCGATGGTCGCCTCGCGAAGAGCGCTCTTCAGCTCGTCGATTTCGAGGGTCTCACCGGCGAGGTACTTCTCGAGGAGCTCGTCGTGCTGCTCGGCGATCGACTCGACCATCTTCTCGCGGTAGTGCTCGGCGTCCGCCCGGAGCTCGGCCGGGATCTCTTCGACGTCGTACTTCGCGCCGAGGGTCTCGTCGTGGAAAACGAGCGCCTTCATCTGCACGAGGTCGATGACGCCCTTGAACTGATCCTCGCTACCGATCGGGAGCTGCAGAGGAACCGCATTCTTCCCGAGCTTCTGCCGGACCTGGTTGACGACGGACATGAAGTTCGCGCCGATGCGGTCCATCTTGTTGACGAACGCGATGCGGGGAACGCCGTACTTGTCCGCCTGACGCCACACGGTCTCCGACTGCGGCTCGACGCCGCCGACGGCGCAGAAGACGCCGACCGCGCCGTCGAGGACGCGGAGCGAGCGCTCCACCTCGACCGTGAAGTCGACGTGGCCGGGGGTGTCGATGATGTTGACGCGCGTGTCGCCCCAGAACGCGGTGGTTGCCGCGGAGGTGATCGTGATGCCGCGCTCCTGCTCCTGGACCATCCAGTCCATGGTGGCAGTGCCGTCGTGCACCTCGCCGATCTTGTGGGTGCGGCCGGTGTAGTAGAGGATTCGCTCCGTCGTCGTGGTTTTACCCGCGTCGATGTGCGCCATGATCCCGATGTTGCGGACCTTGGCAAGCTCTACGGCGGTCTGGGTCGCCACTACTCAGTTCCTCTGCTTCGTCTATCGTCGGCCGGCCGGGCTGCTCATTACCAGCGGTAGTGAGCAAACGCCTTGTTCGACTCGGCCATCTTGT
>DASXIH010000603.1:0-2343 GCA_036498125.1 Thermoanaerobaculia bacterium | reverse complement strand
CGTGATATCCCTCGACGAAGTCGAGCGTCCGGAGGAGCGACTGGACGTTCTCGCGCTGGACCCCGATCCCGCGGCCGTGGATGAGCCGCACCTGCCGGTAGCCGCGACGCCTCGCCTCCTCCAGGTACTCCCGCGTCACGTCGCGGATCTCGTTTGGACGAAAGGGATGCAGGTCGAGCGTGTCTTCGATCGGGATCTCGACCGGCTCGTCTTCACCGTCCGTCACCAACCACGATTATGCGATACTCTCGGCCTCAAACTCACGGCGAGGAACCCCATGGTCCTGTTCAATCACGCGACGCGGGAGATGACCGCAAAGATCGTCTACTACGGCCCAGGGCTGTGCGGAAAGACGACGAATTTGATGGTCATCTTCGACAAGCTCGATCCCAAGCAGAAGGGAAAGATGCTGTCGCTCGCGACGAAAACCGACCGCACCCTCTTCTTCGACCTCCTCCCGGTCGATATCGGCAAGGTCGGCGCGTTCAACCTCAAGATCCAGCTCTACACCGTCCCGGGACAGGTCTTCTACAACGAGACGCGGAAGCTGGTGCTGAAGGGCGCCGACTCGGTCGTCTTCGTCGCCGACTCGCAGCCGGCGATGGTCGATGCGACGCGTGAGTCGTTCGCGAACCTCCTCGAGAACCTCGAAGAGAACAACCTCGACCCGAACGACATCCCGATCGTCATTCAGTACAACAAACGCGACATCCCCGGCGTCCTCCCTGTCGACACGTTGCAGGAGGCGCTCGGGTTCGAAGGCTATCCGTACACCGAGGCGGCCGCGATCAAGGGCGAAGGGGTGATGGAGACGTTCAAGCTCGTCTCGAAGATCACCGCGAAGCACCTGATGAACCGTCTCAAGGGCGGCAAGGCCGACGCGCCGGCGAAGAAGACGCCGACGCCGAAACCGGCGCCCGTCGTCGAAGCACCTGTCCCGGCATTTGCCAGCAGCACGCCGGCCGCCGAGGAAGTGCCGCTGAATCCGTTCGCCGACTCGATCGTCTCCGACTCCGGCTACGAGGCGATGGAAGAAGTCTCGCTCGAACAGCTCCTCGAAGGGCGCGAGCGTCCTGCGACGCTCTCGGGCGCGGTGCCCGTGCCGCTCGAGGCGCTGGAAGAGATCGAAGATCTGGCTCCGGAAGAGGTCGTCGAAGAGCCGGCACTTGCGGTAGCGGTCGCCGAGGAGCCTGCGACGATCGTGCATGCGGGGGCGGACGATCGCGTCATGGCGCTCGAAGAGGAAGTCCAGCAGTTGAGGTCGCGGCTCACCATCATGCGCGACGAGCAGCGCAGTGCGCTCGAAGCGATATTGCAGGAGCTGAACGACCTCACCGAGCGCGTCCGCGCCCAACTCGAAGCGTGAGCTGTCTCACGGCGCCGCGCGCGCGGCGCCGCTAAATTTCACGGTCAAACCAACGGAGGACAAAACCACATGCGCCGTACTCTCCCGATTCTTCTCACCGCCGCAGTTGTCTTCGCCGGTTGCAGGGCGAAGGAAGCGTTCGACAAAGCCGACATCGGGCACGAACTGAACAGGAGCGGCAGCACGCGCGACCTGCTCAAGGACGTTGCGAACGATCGCTACTCGCCGCCGAAAGACGGCCGGCTCACGGAAGCTCAAATTCAGATGTACCTGAAAGTGCGCGACCACGAGCGCGACATCGCGCAGGTCGCGAAGAAGCAGGCCGAGGAGCACGCCGAAGCAGCCAAGAAGGCCGGCGAGAAGTCGATCACCGGCATGATGGAAGGCTTCAAGACCCTCGCCTCGGCCGCCGACATGGCGACCGCCGACATCCGCGCCGCGAAGGACCTCCACTACAACACGCAGGAGTATCTCTGGGTGAAGGGGCAGATCATCGCCGCCAGCCTCTCCGCCGTCACGCAGAAGGTCACCGAGGCGACCGGGGCCCAGATGGACGCCGCGTACACGCAGATGAAGAAGGCGTACGACGAGGCGAAGGACGAGCAGACGAAGAAGATGTACGCCGACATGCTCGCCGGCTACGACAAGTCGAAGGCCGAGATGTCGCAGAACAAAGAGAAGGAAGAGCCCTCCCTCGCGTACAACCGCCAGCTCCTCTCGAAGTACGAGAACGCGCTGAAGGCTTACACGAACGAGCTGGCGAAGTGGGAAGACAAGCCGGGCGAAGCGCAGAAGAGCATGGACGACATGCAGAAGAACCTCGACAAGTCGGTCGAGGAGGCGAAGGCAAAGGCGAATCAGTAGCGCAGCGCCACGCCCCTCACCCGCCGCTTCGCGGCACCCTCTCCCAAGGGAGAGGGAGAAACAAGAACACCGCCCTCTCCCATCGGGAGAGGGTGGCCGAAGGCCGGGTGAGG
>DASXIH010000602.1:0-1516 GCA_036498125.1 Thermoanaerobaculia bacterium | reverse complement strand
CAACCCTGTATCGCATGGTCATCTACAACAGGATACCGTTAACGCTCATTCTTCCAGCCATTCCGCAATAAGCCGCCCAAGCTCGTCCCCGAATCCGCTGAAGCCGTGGCCTGCTTCGCCGATCGTGACGATCTCGGCGTTCGCGGCGACTTCCTCGGCGAGGATGGCGGTGCAGCGGGGGACGTCGTCGTAGCAGAACTCGTCGTGCTCGCCGTAGACGTAGAGGGCGGGCTTGCGGATCTTGCGGATGAGGCGGAACGGTGCGCGGCGGCCGAGGCGGATGTTGCGCATCCGTTCGAGGAACGGGAAGACGTTGTAGTCGCCGTCGGGATTGGCCAGGTCGTAGAGCGCGCGCCAGCTGAGCATCATGATCGGCGAGAGCTCATCGCCGCGGCGCTCGCGGATCATGCGGCGGGAGCGTTCGAGAACGGATCGGAAGCGGCGCGGGCCGAGTTGCGCGTAGAGCATGCCGGTATCGTCGCCGCCGGCGAGGAGGACGTACCGTTTGAACGGGTTCCGCGGCTTGCGCGCGTTGTAGACGGCGATCTTGTTCGCGCCGGTCGAGTGGCCGATCAGGTAGAGCTCGCGGTAGCCGCGCGAGCGGAGCAGGCGCGCGGCGCCGTCGATGTCGTGCACGCAGTCGCGGATCACTTCGTACGACGCCCCGCGGCCCGGGCGGCGGATCATGTGCGCGCCGCGGTTGTTGAACGGAAACCACGCGATGCCGCGTGAGACGAATTCGCGCGCGAGGAGGTTCGTCCGGCGCGAGTCGAAGATCGACGCGCCGCCGGTGCCGTGGAGAAAGACTGCGGCGCGGCGCGTGCGGCGATCCGGCTCGTACAGCAGGCCGGCGAGGTCGACGCCGTCGGTCGCCTCGAAGCGGATCAGCCGGCAGAGCGGCTCGACACGATCTCGCGTCTTGCTTCGTCCCATCGCCACACATTGTCGCGCGTCAGGTGCACGCCGCCGAGCCAGTAATCGGGATCGTTCACCGACACGTAGTCGACTTCGCCGCGCAGCACGTTCTCCGCCGCCGGAGTCAGCGCCAGCAACGACTTCTGCGGCGTGCTCTCCTCGGTCATCGTGATCAGCGGCACCGGCAGGTTCGCGAGGACGCGGAGCACGCGGATGATCTCCATGTCGCCGAGGCCGAACCGCGGCGGCGCTGCGTCGAAGTCGTAGAAGAGCGTCATGAAGTCACGCGAGCCGTTCGTGATGAGGTCGAGGATGCGCTGCTCGACGCTGCCGAGACCGTTGCGCGTGGAGGGAAAGCGCGACGCATGCAGCGTGAGGCCGTCGCGGAGGAACGGGAAGTCTCGGTTCTCGTCGCGCACGAAGCGGTTCAGCGCGCGCGGATCGTCGGAGAGATATGCGGCCCACGCGTCGCGCGCGAGCGCCAGCATCCGCGGCGTCACCGCCGCGCGCGAGTCGAAGAGCGGATAGAGCTCGACCTGCGACAGCGGCTCCGGATGCCAGACAAGCGTGAGCCTGGGGCACGACGCGAATCGTTCGAGCA
>DASXIH010000601.1:0-9058 GCA_036498125.1 Thermoanaerobaculia bacterium | reverse complement strand
GCCGTGGAGCTCGAGCGCGTCGCCGAAGACCCGCGCGGCCGCGATGCCCTGCTGCGTGCCGTTGCGGTCGCGGCGGAGGACGAGCGAGACGTCGGTATCGTTCACGAGCCGGTAAACGCGCGCGGCGAAGGCGGCGTGCTGGAGTGCGTAGAGCGAGATGTTCGTGCCGCGGACGAAGAGATCGGTCTTGAGCATCTCGAGACCGGTGTACGCAGAGAGGCGATCGTTCGGGTCGGCGGGGTTCTTCTTCGGGCCGATGAACGAGGTCGGGTTCCAGGCGTAGCCGGTTCCCCATTTCTCGATCACGCGTCCGGCCGTGACGTCGAGCCACGGTTTCGGATTGAGCTGCACGAGCGCCTCACCCGCTTCGACGTGATCCGCGGCGCGATCGGAGGCATCCGCACGCGCTTTCAGCCGGAACTTCCACGCCTTGTCCTCCGGCATCAGCTCCACGATCGCATTCGCGTCGGCCGTGTTCGTCGAGTACGGGATCGCCGCGACGTTGTTCGGATTCAGCGGCGAGCTCTCGTTCGCCGGCGTCAGCGCCGCCTCCGCGCCCGCGGAGCCGAAGACGCGCAACGTCACCGCGAAGAGAAACGGAATCACCATTTCCCGAGCGCGTCCTTCGTGAACATCTTCTCGGGGTTCTCGCGTTGCGCGAGATTGGCGTAGCGCATGATCGTGCGGTTGCCGGGTTTGAGGAGGTCGTCGATCTCGACGGCGGTGACGGCGCGGTGGCCGTTCATGACGCCGTACTCACTGTACGTCGCGCGCTTGATCAGCTTTCCGCTGACGACGTAGAAGTCGGCGCGGTGCGGCTCGCTCGTCTTCTTGTCGACCCAGAGGCGGACGTGGTTGTACGCGACGGCCGGATCCTTGGCGTAGAGCTCGAGCACCCAGGAGTCGCCGTCTTCCGCGATGGCGGTGGGGTTGTAGTCGATCGTGAAGTTCGTCCGCGCCACGTCGCCGTTCGACGCCTGGCCGAGGAGGCGCTGCAGGGGCGAGATGCGGATCGGGCGCGAGGCGGACGGCATGTAGATCCACATCGCGTCGCGGAGCATGAGCAGGAACTTCCCCTTGTCGGTCGCCGGCGCGACGAACTCGACGATGCTCTTGTCGCTGCCGCGGCCGAGGACGCGGTACTTCGCCGACTCGTGCTGGCCGTCGGGCGTGATGCTGGTGACGTCGACGTCGATCGAGAAGCTTGTGAGCGGGTTCCGATAGGCGTCGACCTTCGCGAGGATCGCAGCAGGATCTTCGGCGTAAACGGGGATGGCAAGGATCAGAACGAGTAGTAGCCGTCTCATCGCATCACCTCTAGATGTGACCCAGCGCGTCGACGATCTTCAGCCGCGACGCGCGGAACGCCGGCGCGATCGACGAGAGCGTCGCCGTCACGATCGCGATGACCGCGGCGGGAACGAGGACCGACGCCGACAGCATGATCTGCAGCCGGTACCCGCTCGTGTAGCCCGGCGGCGGCGGGAGCATGACGTTGCCGTGATTGATCAGGATCGCGAGCGCGACGCCCGACGCGACGCCGAGCACGCAGCCGATCAGCCCGATCGAGAAGCCCTCGGCGAGGAACATCCGCCAGAGGCGCGCGCGCGTGGTGCCGATGGCCATCAGCGTCCCAATCTCGCGCGTCCGCTCGAAGACCGACATCATGATCGTGTTCGCGACGCTGAAGATCACGATCGCGAAGACGATCACGCCGAGGAACCCGAAGATCCCGTTATAGAGCGCGACGACCTGATGGTAGAAGGTCGCGAGCTCCGACCAGTCCTTGAATTCGACGCCGTGCAGCGACTTCGAGAGGCTCGCGCGGACGGCGGCGGTGTCGTCAGTGTTGTTGAGGAAGACGAGCAGCTTCTCGACCTTCTTCGTCTGCAGGAGCGTCTGCGCGCCGGCAATCGGCATCTTGATGGCGCGGTCGTCGAACTCCTTGACGCCGATCGTGAAGATACCCGCGACGCGAACGTCCATCGCGTTGAGCGAGCCGGTGACGGTGGTCGTCATCAGCGTCACGTAGTCGCCCGGTTTGACGTGCATCGACTTCGCGAGGCCGGCGCCGAGGAGCGCCGCGTCGGGCTCGTTGTTCGAGAGCTGCGAGCCGGCGGTGATGCGCTGGCTCTCCATCAGGCGCTCTTTCTCCGGTTCGACGGCGGTGGCGATGAACGTCTCCGACTTCTCGCCGTTGCTGATGAGGCCCATCAGCGTGATCTGCGCGGCGGTCATCTTCACGCGCGGGTCGCGTTCGACACTCCGGCGGAGCGACGCGACGTCGTCGAGCGCGTAGGCGAGCGGCTTCTGCGACTCTGAGGCCGCGTAGCCCTTCGCGAAGATCTGTAGGTGGCCGAGGCGGTTGCGGATCGTGCTCTCGCGCAGCGCGTAGAACGTCCGCGCCTTGTAGCCGCCGAAGAGAATGAGGCCGACTGATCCAAAGACGATCACGAGCAGCGTGATCGCGGAGCGGCGGCGGTTGCGGAGGATGTTTCGGAAAGCGATCTTGATGATCATGACTGGCTCCTAGGCGACGACTCGCTCGCGCGCCACTTCGATGTTGGTGATCCGTCCGTCCCGCAGGCGGACGACGCGCTCGGCGCGGGCGATGACGGATGCGTCGTGGGTCGAGAAGACGAAGGTGACGCCGGTCTTCGCGTTCAGTTCGGCGAGAAGGTCGAGGATGTGGCTCGCCGTGTCGGAGTCGAGGTTCGCAGTCGGCTCGTCGGCGAGGACCAGCTTCGGGTTCGCGACCATGGCGCGGGCGATGGCGACGCGCTGGCGCTGCCCGCCGGAGAGCTGGTCGGGACGCTGCTTCGACTGGCCGGTGAGTCCGACCTGGGCGAGCCAGCGGTGCACCCGCTCGGCGCGTTCGCGGCGCGGAACGCCGGAGAGCAGCAGCGGATACTCGACGTTCTCGTACGCCGTGAGGACCGGGATCAGGTTGAACGTCTGGAAGATGAAGCCGAGCGTGTCGCGGCGAAGCGAGGCAAGGCGGTGCAGCGGGACCGGCGTGACGTCGACGCTGTCGATGACGATCCGGCCGCCGTCCGGCTTGTCGATGCAGCCGATGAGGTTCAGCAGGGTCGTCTTGCCGCTGCCGGACGGGCCGGCGAGCGCGATAAAGTCACCTTTGTCGATAGTCAGGTCGATCCCGGCAAGCGCGCGCACGCGCACGTCGCCGAGTCTGTAAGTCTTGCCGACGTCCGTCAGCTTCACGAGTGCGGTCATTCGTAACCTCCGCTGCGCAATGTAGAAGCACCCGCCCGGGGATACATGTGCCGCAGGGAGGGTGCTGCGGGCATGACTTTCGGCATATGCTTCGGGCCACTTAACAGCCCGGAGGTCTTCAGTGCCGCATCGTTTCCCCGAGGAGGCCGTGCTTAGGGATGGACGGCGTGTGATGCTCCGTCCCATGAACGAGCGTGACGGCGACGCGCTCTTCGAGTTCTTTCAGCGCATGCCGGCGAACCACCGGCGGTTTGCGTGGGACTCCGTCGAGAACCAGTCTGTCATCGACGAGTGGTCGCGCAACATCGACTACGCCAAGGTCTTCCCGCTACTCGCGACGGACGGCAACAAGATCATCGCGGACGCCACGCTGCATCGCCGCCGCGGCGGTCCGCTCCGCATGGTCGGCCGCATCCGCTGGATGATCGATCCGGAGTTCCGCGGCATCGGCCTCGGCACGATCATGGTCAACCACCTGATCGACATCGCGCGCGACCACGGACTGCGCCACCTCAGCTGCATGCTGATCTCCGACCTCGAGGCCGACGCCGTGCAGACGCTGACGACGCTCGGGTTCAAGTCGTACGTCGAGCCGGGCTACGGGACCGATCCCGACGGCAATCAGCACGACATGACGAAGCTCGTGCTTCGCCTCTGAGTTGTTGCTGTGGCGGAGACGCGAGACCGGCTGAACGGGTGGCTGGCGAAGCACTTCTCGCTTCGCCTGCACATGACCCTCATTCTCGTTGCGACCTTCGCGGTCGGGCTGCTGACGGTTCATGGCCTCTTCGCGATTCATGTCGCGAAGCTCTGGATGCGCTACGCGATCGCGGTGATCGTCGCGTACGGCGCGTTCCTCGGCCTGCTCAAGATCTGGCTGTTCTACTTCGCGATCTGCATCCGCCACGCGCATGGGCAGTCGTCCTCGGGCGGCGGCGGCGACATCGGCGACTTCTGTGACTTCAGCTCCGGCGGGAGCAGCCTCGGCACTTCGTCCTCCGTCTCCGAGCTCAGGTCCGGCGGAGGGAAGTTCGGTGGCGCAGGCGCGAGCGGGAGCTGGGGGACGGCGGAGCCGCAGCCTGTCATCGCCGTTCCGGTGAAGAGCTCCGGTGGCTCCGGTGGCGGATTCGGGGGACTCGACCTCGATGGCGATGAGATCGTCCTCGTCCTGATCATCGTCGCCGTCGCGGCGGCGATCATCGGCGCCGGGGCGTACCTGATCTGGGCGGCGCCGACGATTCTGAGCGACACGGCGTTCAACGCGGTGCTGGCGTCCGCGCTGATTCACAAGACGAAGAAGGTGAGCCATCCCGAGTGGGTCGGCAGCGTCCTCCACGCCACGGCGATCCCGTTCGCGATCGTCTTCGCGCTCACGGTGCTGATGGGGTGGTATGCGCAGCACATCTGCCCCTCGGCGCTCCGCGTTCGAGACGCAATCCACTGCACATCCCGATGACAATCGGCCGCTTCGCGCCGTCGCCGACCGGCCCTCTGCACCTCGGCAGCCTCGTCGCCGCGGTCGGATCGTGGCTTTACGCGCACCGCGACGGCGGGCGGTGGCTCGTGCGGATGGAAGATCTCGATACGCCGCGCGTGATCCCCGGATCGGCCGACGAGATCCTCCGTGCGCTGGAGCGTTACGCGCTCACCTGGGACGGCGAGGTCGTCTACCAGTCGCAGCGGATTCCGCTGTACGAGGCGGCTTTGAATGAGCTGCGCTTGAGGAATCGCGTCTTCGACTGCGCCTGTTCGCGTGCCGAGGTTGGTGAAGAAGAGAACTATCCCGGAACTTGCCGCAACGGGATCCCCACGGGCCGCGCGCCACGGTCTGTCCGCTTTCGAGGTAACGACGAGGTGGATGACTTCATCGTGAAGCGCGCCGACGGCATCTTCGCCTATCAACTCGCCGTGGTCGTCGACGACGCGGCGCAGGGGGTGACGCAAGTCGTCCGCGGCGCCGATCTCCTCTCCTCGACTCCGCGCCAGATCGCCCTGCAGCGAGCCCTCGGCTACCCCACACCCGAGTACATCCACCTTCCCCTCGTCCTGGGCCCCGACGGCAAGAAGCTCGGCAAACGCGATGGCGCGCTGCCGTTGCCATCGCTCGACGAAGCCCACGTCCGCGAGACCCTCGCCTGGGCCCTCCGCTTCCTGGGGATCGAGGTCGCCCTCGCCCGACCCGTCGCGATGCTGCAGGAGGCGATCGAGAAAACGTAGGTCGGGCTTCAGCCCGACCAGACGGGCTAAAGCCCGTCCTACGTTAGGGGCAGATCGTGAAATTCACGAGGAGGATCGTTGAATTCACGTTGTTGCTCGTGAAATCCACGTTCGTTCTCGTGAAATCGACGATGCTGCTCGTGAATTCGACGTTTGCCTACTCGGGCCGAAGGACGTGGCGGAAGAGGAACGCGTGAATGAGCGGGTTGAGCTGCTCGGGGCGCTCGAAGTTGGCGGCGTGGGCCGCTTTCGCGATCGGGGCTTCCTCGGCGTGCTTCAGCAGCGCGACCATCCGTTCGGCGTCGCGGTGAGGGGTGATCTCGTCGCGGTCGCCGACGACGACCAGCGCCGGAACGTTCGCATTGCGGAGGGTTTCGGCTGAATCGGGCCGCGCGGCCATCGCTTTCAGCGCGGCGATCACTCCCTCCGGCGACGACTCCTCCATGATCTTGCGGATCGCTGCCTGTGCCTCGGCACCGAGGGCCATCTTCGGCGTCATCGCGTCGACGACGCTGCCGATGCCGTTCTTCGCGACATCCTCCGCCTGTTTGAACCGCGTCGCACGTCCATCCTCGGTGTCCGGCGTCTCGCGCGTGTCGAGAAGCAGGAGTGCGGCGACTCGCTCCGGAGCGTCACGCAGGAGCTGCATCACGACGTAGCCTCCCATCGAAATGCCGGCGATCACGGCGCGATCGATCTTCGCGTCGTCCATGACGTCGAGCACGTCGCGCGCGTAGCCTTCCATCGACGTCTCTCCCTCGGCCGGCGGCGTCTTGCCGAAGCCGCGGAGATCGACGCGGATATGGCGGAACTGATCGATCGCAACCTGCGGCTCGAACACCTTCGATGAGAGAGGAAACCCGTGAATCCAGACGATCGGGAAGCCCTTGCCGTCGTCGTGGTAGTGAATCATCGTCATCCTTCGTGTAGCGCAGGCATCCAGCCTGCGCCCCCGCCTCCCGCCCGGAGCGCAGGCTGGAAGCCTGCGCCACACGAGAGAGATTCATCGCGATTTCAGCTCGTCCGCGGGGTGCCGCGCCATTCTAGTCAGAATTCACGCTTGACCCTCACGCTACGTGAGGTTGTAGCTTAGTCGGCGATGAAGAACGAAGCCTATCGAGTTGGGGAGTTGGCGAAGCGAACGGGCGTCTCGGTGCGGGCGCTCCATCACTACGATGCGATCGGGTTGCTAGCGCCCTCGCGTCGCAGCGAATCGCGGTACCGGCTCTACGACCGGAAGGATGTGGTCCGTCTTCAGGAGATCAAATCGCTCCGCCAGTTGGGTTTCTCGCTCGAGGAGATTCGCGACCTTCTCGCAGCGCGGCGCCTGACTCCACTCGGCGTGGTCGAGATGCACCTCCAGCGCGTCCGGGAGCAGATGGAACTGCAGCGTCAGCTCCTCGGCCGGCTGGAATCGATCGCGGAGCAATTACGCACGGCGAAGACACCGAGCGCCGACGAAATGATGAGAACGATCGAGGCAATGACTATGTTTGAAAAATACTTCACCGAAGAGCAGCGCCAGACGCTCAAGGAACGGGGCGAAAAGCTCGGTCCCGAGGCGATCAAAGCTGTCGAAGAGGAGTGGCCGCGCCTGATTGCCGCGGTGCGCGAGGAGATGAACAAGGGGACCGATCCCCGATCCGAGCGCGTCCGTGAGCTGGCAAAGCGCTGGCGCGAGTTGCTCAACGCCTTCAGCGGAGGCGACCGTCAAATGGAAGCATCGGCCGCGAAGATGTACCGGGAGGAACCCCAGACGGCTCAGCAGTATGGGATCGATCCGGAGATCTTCAAGTACATCGGCGAGGCGATGAAGAGCTGATTGCAGGGGCCGCTGGCGCGTTGCCGGCGGCCCTTCCGTTTGACGGCTGGCGCAATTCCGGCACAGAATCCCTTGAATTTTGTAGAAATCGAGGGGGAAGCGAATGGCGACGAGTACTGGAACCAAGAAGGGTGGCGGCAAGGGTCTCGCTGCTGAAGTGAAGCCGAGCGCCGATTTGGCGGCGATCGTCGGCGATCAGCCGATCCCGCGCAGTGAAGTCACGAAGCGCGTTTGGGACTACATCAAGGCCAACGGGCTGCAGGACCAGACGAACAAGCGGATGATCAACGCGGACGACAAGCTGCGGAAGATCTTCAACGGCAAGAATCAGGTCTCGATGTTCGAAATGACCGCGCTGGTCAACAAACACCTGACGGCCTGATTACCGTAACCCGGTATCGATATCGATGTTCAGGATGGTGGCGACACCCAGGGTGATCGTCACCTTCGCCGGGACGTCTGCCGACCGATCGGCCCCGCTTTTCTTCAGGTCGATCGTGTAGACGCCCGGAACGAGATCGATCCGGTAGAACCCGTGCTCGTCGATGTCGACGGTAAAGAGCACCTTGCTCCCATCCGCCGATTCGACGAGCACTTTCCGCAGCGCATAGGCGCCGGGCGGCGGCGGGCAGGGGCCTGCCGTCGTTTCGACCGGGCAGTTCGGTCCGATCGTCACGGCGCCCGACAGCGTCCCGCGCGGCCCTTCGGTCGAGGGATCGGTCGGGCTGTTCCTGCCGCTGCACGCCAGAACGATCAGCAAGGCGAGGATGGCGGCGCGTCTCACGCCGCCAATTCTACTTGGACGAAAGGACGAACTGGTTTCCCTCGGAATCCTTGAAAAGCGCCGAGGTGCCCCACGACTCCGTCTTCGGCTCCTGCGTGAACTCCACGCCCTTCGCCTTCAGCTCCTCGAACGTCTTCTGCACGTTGTCGGTCTCGAATGAGCCGTTGAAGAACGTACCGACGCGGTCTTCGTGTCCCGGCGGCGTGAAGAGGACGACACGCGTTTCGGCGCCGCCGATGCGGAGCTCGATCCAGCGCTGGCCCGGTCCCATCGGCTGATCGGTGGCGACTTTGAAGCCGAGCTTCTCGCGGTAGAACGCCAGTGCGCGCTCTTGGTCTTTGACGGGGATTCCGACGAATTTCACTGATGTAATCATGCTGGTGAATGTAGCGACCGCCCCGCGATTTGTCACCGGTCTTCTTTGCCGCTATAGTCGCGATCACTATAGTGAATAGTGTTCGCTTCGATGAGTACGTCTTCGAGTCGCTGATGGCGGACCTGATCGGCCACGATCGGATGCCGTCCGCGTACCTCGTTTACCTCTACCTCTCGTGGCGTGCATCCGGCACGCGCTCGCGGAGCGTGAAGGCCTCACACCAGCAGATTGCGGATGACACCGGGTTGTCGAAAAGCGCCGTTCAGGCTGCGGTACGGCACCTCGGCAAGCGGAAACTGCTACGGAGCGAGCGCGCGTCGATCACGGCGACGCCCGAGCACTTCGTGCTGCGGCCGTGGCGGCGTTAGAGCGCCCCTCACCCGGCCTTCGGCCACCCTCTCCCCGCTTCGCGGGGCGAGGGGTAATTACGCAGGATTCCCGTCATTACCCTTCGCCCCACGAAGTGGGGAGAAGGTGGCCGAAGGCCGGATGAGGGTCGAGATCATCAGCTCTTCTTCCGATTTGTCGATGACTCGGCGAGCTTCTTGGCGTGCCTTGCCTGAGCGAGGGAGACGTTGATCGGATTGCTGCGGTCGAGGAACGGGACGGCGGGACGGGCGCGGAT
>DASXIH010000600.1:0-6767 GCA_036498125.1 Thermoanaerobaculia bacterium | reverse complement strand
TCACCTGGTCCCAGCGGAATGCCGGCGAGTCAGATCCCCGCGGCAGCAACTCGCACGCCTACACCCGTTACACCCACGCGCTCGCGATCGATCCGCGTTTCGACAACGACCTGCTCCTCGGCGGCGTTCAACTCTGGAGCTCCTTCGACGCCGGCGTGAACTTCAATCCGAGCGACCACAATCTCTTTCCTCCGGACCCGCGGTACGTCAAGTACACGACGCTCCACTACGATCACCACGACATCGTTTTTCCCGATTCGTACTCGGGTCTCGTCTACGACACCAACGACGGCGGGTTCGCGGTCTCGATCGACCGCGGAGCGAACTGGGTTCCGCGCAACGGCAACCTGCAGATCACCGAGTTCCAGGGCATCGGCGTCTCGGCGTTGTCGCCGAGCCCCTTGCTGATCGGCGGAGAGCAGGACAACGCGGCCGCGCTGTGGAAGGGGAGCTCGACCTGGACGTTCCTGCCGAGCTACGGAGACGGCGGCTTCGCCTTCTTCGATGCGGACGACGCGATGACGATGTACGAGGGATCGAACTTCGGATCCATCAGCCGCTCGCAGGACGGCGGCGTGAACTGGTCGGGTCTTTTCGCCCTATCCTGGAGCTCCGACCCGCGGTCGTTCTACGCCGTCTTCGTGCAGGCGCCCTCGAAGGACGGCTCCATGAAGCACCCGATCTACTACGGCTCCAACCGGCTCTTTCGAAGCCAGGATGGGGGCGACTCGTGGACCGCGGTCAGCACCGTGCTCGCCGGCGGCGGCGTCAGCGGCATCATCACCGCGCAGGACGCGGCGACGCACCTGAAGGATCCGACCGCAGCGAAGAACGTCATCACCGCGGTAGGCATCTCGGCGAGCGATCCGACGCGCATCTACGTCGGCTACTTCCTCGGCCAGCTCTTCCGCACGCAAGGCCCCAAAGCGCCGTGCGCCGATGATCCGGACTGCTGGACGAGCGCGCGCAGCGGCCTGCCGCTCGCGCCGATCACGCGCATCGCCGTCCATCCGACGAATCCCGACATCGCCTTCGCGACCGTCTCCGGCTTCGGCAGCTATCCGCATGTCTGGAAGACCATGGACGGCGGCGGGTCGTGGACGCCGATCGTCACCGGCCTTCCCGCCGGCGTGCCGGCGAACACGATCAGCCTCGAGCCGAGCACGCCGCAGTACCTCTGGCTGGGCCTCGACAGCGCGCCGGGCGGCGCGAGTCTCTTCAAGTCGACGAACGGCGGCGCGAGCTGGACGGCGTTCGCCAGCGGTCTCCCGAACGCGCCGGTCTACGAGATCGCCGTCGACGAGAAGCACAGTCTCGTCTTCGCCGGCACCCACGGCCGCGGGGCGTTCGTCCTCGGCAATGCCTTCATCACGAACTTCGAAGGATGGGACGGCGACCGCGTCCATGACCTGATGGTGCACGGCCAAAACTTCCCGGCGAACAAGCCGTGCACGATGCAGCTGCTGCAGTCCAACGGCCACGTTTGCGCGTCCGGCGGCGTCGACGTGGTAGGAGGGACGATCGCCACCGACTCCGGCGGTGTGCTGCGGACGAGCCTTGCCGACATGTGGAGCGGACACGACTCGGTGTGGGGCTGCCACGACGGCACCTGCCTCGGCGGCGTTCCGGCCGCGAGTTGCTACGCCGGTGCGCCGCTCTCGCGCATCACCGTGACTTGCGGCGAACAGACGGCGACGGCGGACATCGCCGGCGCCATGCCGCTGAGCAACCCGCCGAGCAGCGCGGTTCAGATCGCGGGAGGCGACGCGGCCGGCGTGCTGCAGATCACCGCCGGCTCGCTCTGCACCGTCGCCGTGCCGGTCCGGCCCGGTGATGACGAAGATGCGTCGCTGACACGCGCCGCCGATGCGTTGAACGCAAGCGCGACGTGCGCCGCGAACCACGTCACCGCCTTCGTCGATCATGGACGCGGCGGGTCTGGCGAAGACGAATTCGCGCGGCGGCCGAGACTCTTGCTCGCAGCGAAGGGCGTCAACAGCGGACAACTGATCGCCGGCATGCATCTCGACCCCGGGAGCGGCACCGGCAGCGCCGTTCGCGTCGACGGCATCGGCGTCCCGGTCCTCAATCAGCTCGAGGCGGTCAAGCTCGATGTCACGACGCTTCCGGGCGGCGCGGCGGGCGGCGGCACGCTGACGATCACCGAAGACTCGCCGCTCGGCACGTGCAGCATCGCCATCCCGACACTCGCGGGACAGACGAAGGCCGACATCGCGCAGGCGATCGTCTCCGCCGTTCGTGCACCCGGCATCCCCGGTCCGCATCGCGACTGCCCATCCGACCGCAACCCGCGCGACATCGCGATCCGCAACGGCGCGCTCGTCTCCGTGCTCGCGCGCGCCCTCGATCTCCGCACCACCGACCCGAGGGTCGGCTTCGACGTCCGCGCCGCGGCGCTAACAAACGCGCACCCGGTCGCGAATGCGGGCGGCGATTTCACTGTCCCCACGGGGGCGCCGGTCGTGCTCGACGCCAGCCGTTCCTCCGACCCCGACTCAACCCCCGGCACGCACGACGACATCGCCCAGTTCGAGTGGTCCGACGTGACGACCGGCACCCCGCAACTCCTCGGGTCGACCGAAACGCTCGAGGTGCCGCTGACGCCTGGGCGTCATCGCATCCGCCTGCGGGTTACGGATAGGGGAGGGTTGTCGGATACGAACGAAATCGACGTAAAGGTACTAGGAGATTCAGTGTGAGGCCGGCGGCGCGTCACCATACGTCCCGTTGGAGCACGCGATCGTCGTCTCCGTACCGACCGAACCTGCTTTCGGCAGATCGCAGACGACCGGCGCGGCGGCCAGCGAGTACAACCCCAGCCAATGGTTGAGGGCGAGAGGATCGACTTTCGTGTCGCGAAGGCCGTTGGCGTAGCGGTTCCCGATCTCCACTCTGATCGTTTGCGCGGACGGGCGGATGACCATCGTGCGGCTCACGCCGTCGTGCGTCGCGCGGAACGTGAGCAGGGCCCTCTCCGGCGTCACCGTCAAAACGCTGTAGCGCTCATCGGTGCCGGCCACGATTTCGGCGCTCAACGCTCCCTTGTTGATCTTGAGCTTCGTCGCCGTCGCCGGGAGCGGCTGTGCGAGCCGGAAGCTCGGGCAGGCCGTCGCCGTGGACGGAATGGTGGTCGTGTAATTGACCGCCTCTTCGTACGACGGGTCGCCGATCCCCTCGATCGTGAGCTGGTCCGAGCCGAGCATCATGATCTCCCGGTTCCCGTGCATTTCGCAGGTGTCGCAGGAGGCGATGTCCTTGGTCGCGGCGGCGATGTAGGCGAGATGCGGCTCGACGCACGTCGCACCGCGGGGCGTCACGACGCTGGTGCTGGAGGAAAGGTCCGGGATGACGACGGTACGTCCAGGGATGCCGGCGTAAGTGACGAACAAGCACAAGCCCATGAACGCAACTTCAACCTTCAAGTCAGTCATTGCTTCCTCCGATCCGGATATTGCCGCCGAACAATTCGGCGGCGGCCCATGCCGCGGGTTGTCTCCAACGCTGGTTACCGCCGTGCAGCACCGACAACTGCGAGTGACGCAGCGCCTCGGCGGCGTCTTCGCCGTCGCGCAGCCGGCGGTGGAACTCCGTGAACAGCGCCGCCGTCTCAGCGTCGTCGACCGGCCAGAGCGTTCCGACGACCGCTCCGGCGCCCGCAGTCAGGAACGCCTGCACCAGCCCGTGCGGTCCGTCGAACCCGTTGCCGCCGCCCGCGGCGGTCCCGCACGCCGCGAGCACGACGAGGCGCGAGCCCGAGAGGTGCATGCGTGCAATGTCGGACGCCCGCATCTCCCGATCGGAGCCGAGGAGCAGCGCCGGCTCGCCGCCGAGGCGAGCGTGCCCCGCGAAGTGCACCACTTCGGCGCGGGAGGCGAGTGCGGAGATCTGCTCCGCCGTCGCTTCCGGCCCGGCCAGCGTCGTCCGATCCGGGTACCCCGCCGCTTCGTCGGAGCGCGGATCGAGCCCGCGCGCTTCGCCAGAACGCGAGGTGGGTGATGACCTCGCCGAGTTCGTCCTTCGTGACACCGTTGTCGAGCGCCCTCTGCAGGACGTGACCACCAGCATCTGGCCGAGGGGATGGGTGTGTCACGCCGGGCGTGCGCCAGGCTCGAAGGCCAAGTTAACGTCGCGGTCGACGGAGATCGTTGCTCAGCACGACCAAGTTCTCGCACGATCCTGCCAAGATGATCTGCACCGGCGCAAAGACCTTCCCGGTGACATCCGTGGAGGTTGCAACCCCGGAAGATCGGGGTCGCCGGCCGCGAGAACTGGCTTACGCGCCATCCGAAGATGTCAGCCGAGCTCGATATCGGGGTCCACGCGACATCCGAGGATGTCATCCGAGCACGTGAATGCGGTCGCGTGGCATCCAAGGATCGCAAGGGTGACACCTTCGGATGTCGCTTGGCTGCAATCACGTGATGACTCGCACATCCGAGGATGTCAGCCGAGCATGACGATACGATCCGGGCAGCGGGTCATCGGGCGCGCGTGACATCCGAAGATGTCGGCGGAGCTCAAACCACCCAAGACCCTGACATCCAAGGATGACCGCGACCGCGCTACGATGACACGGGGAACACCCAAGGTAGGGAAACCGACCCGGAGTGGGTGCGCTTTTCGGTGAACGGAGAGGTGACGGTCAGCAGCGATTCTTGACGATCGCTCCCGCCTGCGTCTCGAGGACGTCGCAGCAGGTGGTCCATACCGGGTCGAACCAGCCGTTTTCGCGGCCGTTGATGGTGACCGCGACGACCGGCTGGCCGTGCTCGGCGCAGCGGAGCTGCGCGGCGCGATCGAGGCGTTCGCGCAACCGTTCGCGCAGCGCGATCGAGAATTCTCGATAGGTGATATCCATCGGCAATGAGGCCTCCTTGTCGTGGGGTGCCGGGTTGGAGAACGACCATGCGGCCGTTCTCCGAGAAGAGATCAGGCGTGCGCCGGGGCGGCGTCTTTTCGCGGCTTGGCCTCGTTGACCTTCAGGGCCTGCCCGTTGACTTCGCGGCCGTCGAGACCGGTGATCGCCGCGCGCGCATGCGCTTCGTCGGTGAACTCGAGGAAGCCGAAGCCCTTCGACTCGCCGCTGCTCCGTTCCGTCGCAACGTTCGCGGAAGTGAGCGATCCAAACGGCAATGCCAGTTCATTGAGCTGCGCGTCCGTCACCTGTTTGGAGAGATTTCCTACGTACAATTTCATTTGGAGCTCCTGCTCGTCCGCGCCGCATGGAAGGGCGCCAGAGAGCGGAAAACTAAGGAGGGTGGATCCAGGAAATCTGACTTAGCTCAGATGAACTGAAGGGCCGTGGAAGTTTCCGCGGCAGAAGACCACCATACGCGCTCTCGTCGTAAATAGCTATGTGAATTACCGGTTGAGCACGTGCGAAGTGTGGATCACGGAATCTGAATGTAGCGACAATTGTATATACTTCTGACATGTCGGAGCGAGCGAAGATCTTCACGAACGGAGGCAGTCAGGCGGTGCGACTGCCGAAGTCCGTTCGATTCCCGAAGTCGCAGCGAGAGGTCATCGTCCGCAAGTCGGGGAAGCGCGTCATCCTTGAACCGGTGGACGAGTGGTCCGAGGAGTTTCTCGCGTGCCTCGGCGCGTGGGACGAAGAGATCGAACGCATGCCGCGAACGCCGCTCGCCGATCTCGAGGACCCATTCAAGTGAGTTTGCAGTTCATGCTCGACACGGACACGGTGAGTTTCGCCGTTCGTGGTATGGGCGGGGTCGCTGCTCGGATCGTGGAGCAGCAGCCGTCGGAGCTTTGCGTGAGCGCACTCACCCTGGCAGAACTGCGTCGCGGAGTGGAACGGCGTAAATCGCACAAGCTCGACCGCGTCGTCTCCGCGTTCTTCAAGAACATTTCCGTCCTGCCGTTCGACGAAGAATGTGCACGCGCCTTCGGCCGCCTGTCCGCACAACTCGAAGCGCGCGGTACGCCGATCGCCGCTTTCGATGCGCTCATCGCTGCGCACGCAGTCACTCTCGGCGTGACTCTCGTAACGAATAACGCGCGCCACTTCTCACGCGTGCCCGCGCTTCGGATTGCGAATTGGTTTTGAGGCCCCGAGTAACGCCATGAGCACACGACGGATCGTGAAACGTCTCCTCCTCGCCTCGGCCCTCCTTCTCCTCGCCGCCGCTCCCGCCCCGCCTCCCGTCGGCGCGGTTGCGCCCGACTTCCGGCTGATGGACCAGAACTCCCACATTGTCCGGTTGGCGCAAGCCCATGGGCACAAGGTGGTGCTGGTGTTCTACCGCGGATATTGGTGACCGTACTGCGTCCGGCAGTTGGTCGGACTTCGGGATCTGGCGCGGAGTTATCCGGAGGTGCGGTTCTATGCGATCAGCAAGGACCGGCCGGAAGAGAGTCACGAGCTGGCGCGGAAGATCGAGGCGGACAAGCGGGGGGCGGTCGGGTTCGAGATGCTGTCCGATCCGGAATCGCTGACGATCGACCGTTACGGGTTGCGCGATCCGGCGTATGCGAAGGAGAAGATCAACGGCGTGCCGCGGCCGGCGGTGTTCGTGCTCGACCAGCAGGGGAGGGTCCGCTGGACGAAGGTCGAGACGGACTATCGGGAGCGGCCCTCGGTAGAAGAGGTTGCGGCGGCGATCGACGCGTTCGAGTGATCGCTCTTGCGTGCGACGTGTCATTCGCCGACGACCGCGATCCCGCGGCTATCGGGAGCGACACGCGGTAAGGCGCGTGCCGCGGGCAGGTAGAAGAAGTCGACCCCT
>DASXIH010000599.1:0-6170 GCA_036498125.1 Thermoanaerobaculia bacterium | reverse complement strand
CTCCCTCTTCCTCCTCGTCGCCATGATCGGCGCCATCGTCATCGGAAAACGCGAGCTCTCCGCGAACGAAGAGGACGCCGCGCCCGACTACATGCTCGCGCGCGTCGAGACCGAGCGCGAAGTCAAGGAGGCGCTCAGTGCCTAGTACCGCCGCCTACCTGATGCTCTCGGCCACACTGTTCGCCGTCGGCCTCGTCGGCGTCATCATCCGCCGGAACATGATCACGGTGCTGATGTGCATCGAGCTGATGCTCAACGCCGTCAACATCAACCTCGTCGCCTTCTCGAACCAGATCTCGACGCTCGAAGGCCAGGTCTTCGCGATCTTCGTCATCACCGTCGCCGCCGGCGAAGCCGCCGTCGGGCTAGCGATCATCATCCAGCTGTACCGGCTGCGGAGCACGGTGAACATTGATGAGGTGAAGGAACTTCATGGTTAGCGAGAAGCGAAATTCGAAGTTCGAGGTTCGAATCAAGAAGCCAGAAGTGCTGTCGCCCATGACGGCCTCTTACTTCTTCCCTCGAACCTCGAACCTCGAACCTCAACCCCCGACGGGGAGCCGATGATGGTGAACCCTCTCCTCCTCCTCGCCATCCCTCTCCTTCCCGCCCTCGGCGCGCTGATCAACGGCACGCGGGCGTTCGCGAATCCGCACACGCCGAAGAACCGCGCCATCACCAACACGGTCGCCCTCGGCACGACCGGTCTCTCCGCGCTCCTGGCGCTCTACACCGTTTGGACGTACGCGAGCGGGGACACCGAGCAGGCGTTCCAGCACATTTACTACCGCTGGATCCCCACGGGACTCGGACACGTCGGCAACTTCCTCGCCGACATGAGCGTCGACTTCGCGTTCCGCATCGACACCCTCTCGGCGACGATGCTCCTCATCGTCACCTGCGTCGGCTTCATGATCCACGTCTACGCGACCGGCTACATGTCGCACGAGACGGGATACACGCGCTTCTTCACTTACCTGAACCTCTTCATGTTCATGATGTTGCTGCTGATCCTCGGCGCCAACTACATGATCATGTTCGTCGGGTGGGAAGGCGTCGGTCTCTGCTCCTACCTCCTCGTCGGCTTCTACTACGACAAGAACTTCGCTGCCGACGCCGGCAAGAAAGCGTTCATCACCAACCGCATCGGCGACTTCGGATTCATCCTCGGCGTCTTCCTCATCACCAACACATTCGGCACGACCGACTACACGCGGGTCTTCGCGCTCGCCAGCGCGAATCCGGCCGCGTACACCGGCGTCGCCACCGCGATCTGCCTCCTTCTCTTCGTCGGCGCCTGCGGCAAGTCGGCGCAGATCCCGTTGTACGTCTGGCTGCCGGATGCCATGGCCGGCCCGACTCCCGTCTCCGCACTGATCCACGCCGCGACGATGGTCACCGCCGGCGTCTACATGGTCGTCCGGTCGAACATCCTCTTCCGGATGTCGCCGGTCGCGATGGGCACCGTCGCGACGATCGGCGCGGTCACCGCGCTCTTCGCCGCGACGATCGGCATGGCGCAGACCGACATCAAGAAGGTCCTCGCGTACTCCACCGTCTCCCAGCTGGGCTACATGTTCCTCGCCGCGGGCGTCGGAGCCTTCACCGCCGCGATCTTCCATGTGATGACGCACGCGTTCTTCAAGGCGTGCCTCTTCCTCGGCGCCGGCTCGGTCATTCACGGCTGCGGCGGCGAACAGGACATGCGCAAGATGGGCGGCCTGCGGAAGTACATGCCGTCGACCCATCGCACGATGCTGATCGCCTGCATCGCGATCGCCGGCATCCCGCCTCTCGCCGGCTTCGTCTCGAAGGACGAGATCCTCGGCAGCGCGTTTCACTACTCGAAGATCCTCTGGATCATCGGCGCCCTCACCGCAGGCATCACCGCCTTCTACATGTTCCGCCTCTACTTCATGACCTTCGCGGGCGACTACCGCGGCCATGAAGGGATCGGGATCGAGCAGTCGGAGCCGGAGCACGGCGGCCACAACCTTATCCCCGACCAGCGGCACCTCGATCAGGGCGATGAGCACACCGACAAGGCGCACGGTCACCACGTCGAGCATGCGCACCACGATCCGCATGAGTCGCCGGCATCGATGACCGGCATTCTCTGGGTGCTCGCCATCCTCGCGATCGTCGGCGGCTTTGTCGGCGTCCCCGCCATCCTCGGCGGCTCGCATCCGACGCGCTTCCAGCACTGGCTCGAGCCGGTACTGCCGCCTCTCGGCGCGCAGCACTTCGAGTTCGCCGAGGCGCCGGCGGCGCTGGAGGTGACGCTGATGATCATCTCCGTCGCCATCGCGCTCTTCGGGATCTTCCTGGCGCGCCGGCTCTACCTCAAAGACCCGGAGTGGAAGACCGCGAAGCGGCTCGGATCGACGTTCGGTCCGATCCACGCGATGCTGCAGAACAAGTACTACGTCGACGAGCTGTACAACGCGACCGCGATCGCATTCACCGTCGCCCTCGCGAAGTTCTTCTCGCTCTTCGACACCTACGTCATCGACGGGTTCGTCAATCTCACGCGTCACGTCACCGTGCTGCTCGCCGGCGAGGGCTCCTCGCTCTTCGACAAGTACATCGTCGACGGCGCGGTGAACGGCGTCGGAAAAGCGGCGCGCGGCGGCTCGTCTTTCATCCGCAAGATGCAGAGCGGAATGGTTCAGAACTATGCGTTGATCATGGGCGGCGGCATCGTCCTGATCACGATCGTGTATTTGTTTACCAAGCCGTAGGGAGAGTGAATGGGCCTTTACGACAACCCGAACATACCGATCCTGTCGATCATCACGTACCTCCCGCTGGTCGGTGCGGTTCTCATCGCCTTCTTCGTCAACAAGGCGAACACCGGTGCGATCAAGACGATGGCGACGGTCGTGGCGGCGATCGACTTCCTCCTCTCCATTCCGCTCTGGCTCTACTTCGACGTTCACGGCACCGGCACCAAGCTCTTCCAGTTCCGCGAGGTCTACGACTGGATCCCCGCCATCGGGGTGAAGTACTCGTTCGGCATCGACGGCATCGCGCTGCTGCTGATCCTCCTCACGACGCTCACCGGCCTCATCGCGATCTACTCCTCCTTCGGCGCCATCGACCACCGCCAGAAGGAGTACTACATCCTGCTGCTCCTCCTGCAGACCGGGATGATCGGCACCTTCTGCGCCCTCGACTTCTTCCTCTTCTACGTCTTCTGGGAAGTGATGCTCGTGCCGATGTACTTCATCATCGGCATCTGGGGCGGAGCGCGGAAGCTCTACGCCGCGATCAAGTTCTTCCTCTACACCCTCGCCGGATCGGTGCTGATGCTCCTCTCGATCCTGGCGCTCTACTTCTTCAACGACGGCGGCATCCCGTTCCTCAACATCAAGGGTCTCGGGAACGTCCCGACGTTCGACGTCCTCACGTTCCACCGGATCGGCCACCTCATCCCGCCGGGGCTGCAGTTCTGGATCTTCCTCGGCTTCTTCTTCGGCTTCGCGATCAAGGTGCCGATGTTCCCGTTCCACACCTGGCTCCCCGACGCGCACGTCGAGGCGCCGACGGCCGGCTCGGTCATCCTCGCCGCCGTCCTCCTCAAGATGGGAACGTACGGCTTCGTCCGATTCGCGTTGCCCATCCTGCCTGACGCGACCTTGCAGCTCCTGCAGCCGATCGTCATCTTGGCCATCATCGGCATCGTCTACGGAGCGCTCGTCTCACTGGTGCAGAAGGACATGAAGAAGCTGGTCGCGTACTCGTCCGTATCGCACCTCGGGTTCGTCATGCTCGGCATGTTCGCGCTGAACCCGATGGGGCTGCGCGGCTCGGTGCTGCAGATGATCAACCACGGCATCTCGACCGGCGCGCTCTTCCTGCTCGTCGGCATCGTCTACGAGCGCCGCCACACGCGGCTCATCTCCGAGTACGGCGGCCTCGCGAAGCAGATGCCGATGTACGCCACGATCTTCCTCATCGCCGCTCTCTCGTCGATGGGACTCCCGGCGCTCAACGGCTTCATCGGCGAGTTCACGATCCTTCTCGGCGCCGCGAACTCGGTCCACCTCACGATGTGGTACACCGCGTTCGCCGCCCTCGGCATCGTCCTCGGCGCCGCGTACCTGCTGTGGCTCTACCAGCGCGTCTTCTGGGGTCCGAACGACAACCCGAAGAATCACGCGCTTCTCGACATGAATGGCCGCGAGCTCGCCACGCTGCTCCCGCTCGTCGCCATGATGGTCTGGATCGGCATCGCCCCCAGCATCTTCTTCGACACCATCAAAGAGCCGGTCGACTACATCGTCCGCCAGGTCGACCCGGCCTACTTCGACAAACATCCGATGCCCACTCCTCGTGTTGCGTCTGTGCCACACGAGGGAGCAAAGGTCGCCGAGGTCCGTAAGTGAACTGGAACGACACCGTCGTACTCCTCCCCGAGATCGTTCTCGCAATCGGCGCCTCGGTGCTGCTGATCGCGCCGGTCATCGGCGGCAAGACGTACGACGCGGCCGCGAAGTGGTGGATGCTTTTCCTTCTCGCGGTCACCGCGGGATCCGTCATCGCCTGCTCGCACGCGGCTGAGGTGATCAAGCTCTCGCGCGGCTTCCTCGGGATGTTCGCGCTCGACACCTTCTCGATCTTCTTCAAGCTCCTCTTCGTCGCGATCATCGCGCTCGTGACGCTCCTCTCCGACGACTTCCTCCGCGAGTCGCGCTACTCGGTGTGGGAGTACTACTCCCTTCTCGCGTTCGCGCTTTGCGGGATGTTCTTCATGGTCTCCGGCGTCAGCCTGATCACGATCTACATCGGCCTGGAGCTGATGTCGCTCTCGAGCTACATCCTCGCCGGCTACTACAAGAACGAAGAGGCCTCGACTGAGGCGGCGATGAAGTACTTCATCCTCGGCGCGATGAGCTCCGCGATCCTCTTGTACGGGATCTCGCTCATCTACGGCGTTTGCGGCTCGCTCAACCTGCTCAATATCGCGCAGTCGATGTCGGCGATCTCGCCGGTGAGCTCGAACGCCATCGACGCGCTGATGGTCGGCATCATGCTCCTCGGTGCGGGCCTCTGCTTCAAGATCGCCGCGGCACCATTCCACGTCTGGACCCCCGACGTTTACGTCGGCGCGCCGACGCCGGTGACCGCGTTCCTCTCTACCGCCTCGAAGGCGGCGGCGTTCGCGATCTTCGCGCGGATCTTCTACGTCGGGTTCCACGACTTCCAGCTCAGCTGGAGCAGCGTGCTGGCGACCATCGCGGCGCTTTCGATGATCGTCGGCAACCTCGCCGCGATCACGCAGGACAACATCAAACGCCTGCTGGCGTACTCGTCGATCGGACATGCCGGCTACGTCATGCTCGGCATCCTCTCGATGAACGAATACGGCATCCGCGGCATCCTGCTGTACTCAATCGTCTACGTCTTCGCGACCCTCGGGATCTGGGCGACGGTGCTGATGATGCGGCGCCACGAATATGCCGGCGAGCGGATCGACGACTTCGAAGGGCTGCACCGGCGCGCGCCGTTCTGGGCGTTCGCGATGTTCATCTTCCTCCTGTCGCTCGGCGGCATTCCTCCGACCGCGGGCTTCCTGGGCAAGTACTACCTCTTCGCCGGTGCGGTGCAGGCGGGCTACGGCTGGCTTGCGATCATCGCCGTGCTGATGTCGGCGGTCTCGATGTTCTACTACCTGCGGATCGTCGTCGCGATGTACCTGCGCGAGGGTGTCGAGGCCGAGTTCCAGTTCAGCGGACCGCTGCGGCTGGTCGGTGGCATCGCGCTCGCCGTGACGTTGATCTTCGGGGTGCTGCCGGCGCCGCTGATCTCGCAGGTGTCGACCTCGGCGGCCTGGGTCGCGACGCGCGCCGCCGTCCCGCATGCCGGACGATAACGACAAGAAAGACCGCTCCACCGCCGACGCCCTCTACCAGGCCGCGTCCCTCGGCTTCCTCTTCCCTGTCGCCATCGCCCTCGGCTTCTTCCTCGGCCGCTGGCTCGATCGCACGTTCCACACCTGGCCCTGGCTGACGATCGTCTTGACGGCCTGCGGCGTCGCCGCCGGGTTCCTGAATCTCTTCCGCGCGGCGAAGACCGGTGACTAGTCACTGGTCACTGGTCACTGGTCTTGCCATCAGGACGACGGCTGGGTGGTGTCCCATTGACTAGTGACCAATCACCAGTAACCC
>DASXIH010000598.1:0-2913 GCA_036498125.1 Thermoanaerobaculia bacterium | reverse complement strand
GGCGGCGCTCGTGCTGCAATTCACGAAGGGACCGAAGGCGTACGACGACTTCTGGGAGAAGCGCCGGAAGGAGATTTTCGAGCGCTCCACCCGGGCCACCATCACGAATGACACGGCCGGCCCGATCGCGATGGGGGTCCGTCTCTCCACGTGGCGCGCGCCCGGCGCCTATCAGACGATCGTCTACGAGAAGGGGGCGTACGTCCTCCACATGCTGCGGATGCTGATGAGCGATCCGAAGAAGCAGAATCGCGACGAAGACTTCGCCGCGATGATGACCGACTTCGCGAAGACATACGCCGGCAAGAATCCGTCGACGGCCGACTTCGAGAGCATCGTCCAGAAGCACGCCACGCCGGCCATGAAGATCACGCAGAGCGGCAGCATCGACTGGTTCTTCCGGGAGTGGGTCTACGGCACCGACGCGCCGAAGCTCGTGAGCGATCTGAAGATCGCCGACGCCGGCGGCGGGAAGTACCACATCAGCGGCACCATCACGCAGTCGGAGGTGCCGAACGACTTCGCGACCGTCGTCCCGGTCTACCTGAAGTTCGACAAGGGCGCGTTCGCGAAGCTCGGCAGCATGGTCGTCGTCGGCAGCTCGACGAAGACCGTCGACGTCGATATCCCGCTGCCACGGAAACCGGCGGGCGTGGACATCAACCTGCTGCACGACGTGCTGACGCGGACGCGATGATCCTCTCCGCCGCGCTCGCCGCCGCACTAACGGCCGCTCAGGCGGCGCGGGCGCACGTGCAACAGCACGAGGCGGAGCTCGTCGAAGAGCTCCGCTCGTTCGTGGCGCTGCCGAACGTCGCCTCCGACCGCGACGGCATCGAGAAGAATGCCGCCGCGCTCGTGGCGATGTTCGGCAAGCGCGGCATCGAAGCGCGGTTGCTGCGCGTCGATGGTGCGCCGCCGGTCGTGATCGCCGAATGGGGCAAGAGCGATCGCGTCATCAACTTCTACGCGCACTACGACGGCCAGCCGGTCGACCCCGCGCAGTGGGCGACGCCGCCATGGTCGCCGGTGATCAAGGACGGCCGGCTCTACGGCCGGTCGGCGAGCGACGACAAGGCGCCGATCATCGCCATGCTCGCGGCGATCGACGCGATGAAGGCGGCGCATGTCGAACCGTCGGTTCACATCCGCTTCGTCTTCGAGGGCGAGGAAGAGGCGGGCTCGCCGCACCTCGCCGCTTACCTGAAGCAGTACGCGAACGAGCTCCGCGCCGACGCCTGGATGATCTGCGACGGGCCGGTGCACCAGAGCGGCAAACTGCAGCTCTACTTCGGCGCGCGCGGCGTCACCGACGTCGAGATCACGACGTACGGTCCGTCACGCCCACTGCACAGCGGCCATTACGGGAACTGGGCGCCGAATCCGATCGTCGCGCTGACGCATCTGATCGACAGCCTCCGCGACACCGAGGCTCACATCCTGATTCCCGGCTTCTACGACGACGTGACGCCGTTGACCGCCGCCGAGCGCGCGGCGATCGCGGAGTTCCCCGACGTCGACAGCTCGCTGAAGCACGAGCTCGCGCTCGGACGGACGGAAGGGGAGGGACAGCCGCTCGCTCTCCAGATCCTCGCGCCGGCTCTGAACCTCCGCGGTTTCGAAGCAGGGCACGTCGGCGCCAAGGCGTCGAACGCGATTCCGTCGACGGCGTCCGCGTCGATCGATTTCCGGCTCGTTCCGGCGCAAACGCCGGAGGGAGCACAGCATCGCGTCGAGTCGTTTCTCACGTCGCAGGGTTGGTTCATCGTTCACGAGACGCCCGACGCTGCGACGCTGCTGGCGCATTCGCGCGTCGTCAAGATGACATGGGGCGCCGGCTATCCCGCCGCACGAACGCCGCTCGACTCGCCGTTCTCCGCGCGCGTCATCGCCGCCATCACCGAGGGCACCGGCACCGCCCCTCTCCGCGCTCCATCCCTCGGCGGCAGCGTTCCGATGTACCTCTTCATGAACGGCGGCAAGACCCCCGCCGTCGGCCTCCCGATCGTCAACTACGACAACAACCAGCACGCCGCAAACGAAAACGTCCGCATCGACTACGTGAAACGCGGCGTCGAGATCTTCGCCGCTCTCTTCGCGGGCCTGTAAGCCCAGATGACAACAAAAAGGGCGCGTCTTGCGACGCGCCCCTGGGAACTGACAACCGGGAACTAGGAACTAGTACATCCCGCCCATGCCGCCGCCCATACCCGCCGGGCCGCCGGCCGGAGCCTTGTCGTCTTCCTTGATCTCGGAGACGAGTGCTTCGGTGGTGAGCATAAGGCCGGCGATCGACGAGGCGTTCTGAAGCGCCTGCTTCGTCACCTTCGCCGGATCGATGATGCCGGCTTCCAGCATGTCGACCATCTTCTCGTTGCGGGCGTCGAAGCCCCACGTGCCGCCCTTCGCTCTCACGTCGTTGAGGAGGACCGAGCCCTCGTGTCCGGCGTTGAAAACGATCTGGCGGAACGGCTCTTCGAGCGCGCGCTTGATGATGTTGACGCCGACCTTCATGTCGCCCTCGGCCTTCAGCGCGTTGACGGCTTCGACCGCGCGGAGCAGCGCAATGCCGCCGCCCGGAACGATGCCTTCTTCGACGGCAGCCTTGGTGGCGTGCATCGCATCTTCGACACGCGCCTTCTTTTCCTTCATCTCCGTCTCGGTCGCAGCGCCGACCTTGATCACGGCCACGCCGCCGACGAGCTTCGCGAGACGCTCCTGGAGCTTCTCACGATCGTAGTCGGAGGTCGTGTCTTCGATCTGGGTGCGGATCTGCTTGACGCGGCCGGCGATGGTGTCCTTGCGGGCCTTGTCGTCCGTGTCGGTGACGAGAGTGGTGTTGTCCTTGTCGATGGAAACGCGCTTCGCATCGCCGAGGTCTTCCCACTTCACGTTCTCGAGCTTGATGCCGAG
>DASXIH010000597.1:0-3522 GCA_036498125.1 Thermoanaerobaculia bacterium | reverse complement strand
CTGCGGCGTCACGCTGACGCGCAGCACGTCCTCCGCCGGGTCGTAGTTGTAGCCGCCCCAGTCGCCGGTGAACTTGCTGAAGACCAGCGTCCACTGCGAAGAGGTCGGAATCGCATAGAAGGCGTACGTTCCGGCCGGCAGCTCTTTCCCTTCGATCTTCACCGGTGTCGAGAACGAGATGGTCGTGTTCTCGTTCGCGCCGGCACGCCAGAGCGTGTCGTTCGGGACAAGACCGCCCCAGATCTTCCGCTTGTTCACGGCGGGACGGTGGTAGTTGACGGTCACGTCGGTGACGCCGATGGTTTGGCCGACCGTCGCCGCCGGACTGGCCTCCGGCAGAGGAATCGGCCCCTGGGCGAAGAGTGGCAGCGCAAAGAGACAGATCGCAGTGCAGATCGCGAGGTTTTTCATGATGCGGAAAATGTAATTTGCCCCCGCGCCGCGCGGTGTAACGAAGGTGCTACTTCCCGAGCTCGTAAAGGTACTCGACGAACGACATCACGGCGCCGTCATAGCCCTGCACGTTTGGAGTCGACGACTCGATGACGTAGTACTCGTCGGGTGCATGCGCGCCGCTGCCGTGGCCGAGGCCGAAGTGGCCGGCGGCGAGGCTGAGCGGCGGATCAGTGAAGACGTAGCCGGGATAGGAGCCGGCGTTGCGCGGCCAGAGGACGGGGTCGATTCCGGCGCGCTTCAGCACCGCGATCTGCGACTGGATCAGCGGCGCGCTCGCCGAGGAGCTCGTCGGATCGTAGCCGCCGGTCACGTTGACCTCGATGTCGCCGAATCCGCGCTTCGCGAGGTGCGCCTTGAGCGCGGCAACCGCATCGTCCTTTTTCATGTTCGGCACGAGCCGCATGTCGATCTTCGCGACGGCGCGGTGCGGGAGGACGGTCTTGCCGCCCGGTCCCGTATAGCCGCCGACCAGCCCTTCGATGTTGACCGTCGGCTGCGATTCGAGGCGCTCGTTCGCCTGCTCCCACGGCAGGTCGTCGATCCAATGCTGGACGCCGAGCGATTTCATCGACTGCGCTTCGCTCCGTCGTTTCGAGGCCTCGGCGATCATCGCTTTCTCTTCCGCCGTGATCGGCCGCGGGGCCGGATAGTTGTCGATCGTGATGGTGTTGCCGTCCGCCGAGACGAGGGTGTCGAGCGCTTTGACGAGGTGCCACGCCGGGCTGTCGACCATCGCCTTCAAGGACGAGTGGATGTCCTTCGCCGGACCGCGGCCCCACTTCTCACCGCTCGACACGAGCTCCAGCTCCACCACACCCTTCGCGCCGAGGCTGACGGTGACGACACCGTCGAGATCCTGCGACGCCGCGGGCATGAAGACGCCCGTCGTTTTCCGGAGTGCCGCTTCGACTTCCGGCCGATGGACGAGCTGTCCGATGTGCGGCGATCCGATCTCTTCTTCTCCCTCGGCGACGAGCACGAGGTTCACCGGCATCTTCTTTCCCGCGCCGCGGATGGCGTGCAGCGCGGCGAGGAACGCCGACTCGGGACCCTTCTGGTTCACCGCGCCGCGGCCAACGACTGCCTTGCCGAGGCCCGGCTTGTCGACGATGCGTGCTTCGAGGGGTGGGGAAGTCCACTCCGACGGGTCGAACTGCTTGACGTCGTACATGAAGTAGAGGCCGACCGTCTTCTTCGCACCCGCATCGAGCGTCGCGTAGACGCCCGGCTTACCGTCCGTGTTGATGACCGTTGCCTGCTGGAAGCCGGCGTCGCGCGCGAGTTGCGCCATGTACTCCGCGCCGCCCGGGTAGTCCCGGTTCTCCGCCGCGATCGACGGATGCGCGATCCAGTCCTGCAAACGCTTCACTGCCTCGTCGTGGCGCTTCGTGATTTCCGCGCGGATGTCGCCGAGGTCATCGGCGTAGGCAGCAAACGCGGTGGACGCGGCGATGAGGAAGGCGAACGCCCGGAACGCGGCTAAAGACGACCTACTTTTCATGAAGGGCATCTTACCGGTTCCAATCTTGGAGGTAGGAGAAATGACGCCTGAGGCACTCCTATACTTGTACGAATGGAAAACCTTGATCGGGAGGTGTTTCGCGGCGCGCCTGAGAACGGCGTATCACCTGAACAGTCACTCACGGAGAGCGAGGCGGTTTCTCAAGTATCCCCGTCGGACGGCTGGGGTAAAGCAAGGACCGATTGGCTAGAGCACGCGAAGACCCTACTTGAGATCGGTGGAACGGGGGGTGCCTTCATGGCTGCCGGCTACGTGGCCGAAAGTGCACATGACGAGTTATTAGGCGTCAACTTCCCAATCAACCGAACGCTCACTGATTACGCTCTCACCGGTGGCCGGTTTGTTATCGAGTCAGTCGCCAAGCTCTGGCTACATCCATGGATTTCAATCATCGGCCTCTTGAGTATAGCTCTAGCGCTAATAGTAGGTAGTTTGGTCAGGCTCGAATCACATTCGCTGCGCGTATCGATTCAGACCGCCGGCCTGGTGGTGCTCACCTTGTTGTTCGCGTGGAAGGCTTATCGTCTCGACGTACCGTATATTCAAATGCAGGATGTCTTGCGCCACCTACCAGTCACCGAGCCAGACGAAAATCTAAAGACGACAAACGGGTGGTTGTCATTCAAACAGCACGACATCTGGATGAAGTTCCTGTGCACCCATATCCGGTCGGAAGTCGACAAATGGACTCCACTGCTGGAACAACAGTTCCCAGATTGCGCAGGAGATGCCGCGGGCTGTGCAGTATTTTCTTCGGCATCGATTCGTGATCTCTTGCTTCCCTCTGCGGCGCACACCTGTTTTTCGATTGAGCAAGAATATGTAATCAATTTCTATGCGACAACCTTTCTTTTGCTGGTCACAATTCTGGTTGTTCGATCCGTGCCCGCTCAGAGAAAGGGACAGCGGAACCTTCCAGGTGAATGCCGCGCCGCGCTTCGTGTATTCCTTCTCTCAATCGCAATAGGTTCAACGGTGACTATCCCATACATTTATGGGAAGGCGATCGAAAGCACTGTCCTTCCCGCGGGCCGCGTTTGCTTCGAGAGCACCGATTTCGCTGGTCAACCCAAAATCGAATTGGCGGACGCGTTGATCGTATGGGCGGACGATAAGTTCGTCACTGTCTATCGGACGGATAGTTTCGAGTTCTTGCATCTTAGCCGGATGAGAGTTAGGTACATCTCGGCTAGCACGGCGAGCGATATTATTCGAGTGTTTGCGCTGTGGTATTGCCGGCGGCCGGGGCCCGCAGAATGAGGCAGATGATGTTCGGTGTTATTTTGTTGGTTGAACTGCTATCGCAAGTACATTCTGCCGCCGTGGCGGCGCAAGTACCCGCAGCGAACGTCGTTGTCGTGCCGACGGTTCATTTTCAGTATGTCGATCCGCAGCGCGGGTGGGACACCCTACCTTACGGCGAACCGATTCGTCTAGAACTCCCCGCGAGCGAGCTTGCAAGCCTGCGTAACCCGCTCGTGCGCCTTTTTTCTGGTCGATATGTCAAGAGCGCCGATGACCCGGCCGCTTTGACTGTTAAGAAG
>DASXIH010000596.1:0-5657 GCA_036498125.1 Thermoanaerobaculia bacterium | reverse complement strand
CCAGATCGAGAAGAAACGCGGTGATCTCTACGCGAAATACTCGCTCGGCTACCTCCACGCCCGCGCGCGCATCGAGAACAACGACCTGACGCCGGCGGCGCAGAAGCTGGCGCCGTTCCTCGCGAAAGGGAACGCGCTCCGCGACCTCGCGCTCTTTCACCAGGCGGAGATCGACGCGGCCTCCCGCAACGAGGCTGCGGCGAGCCGCGATCGAACGACGCTCATCTTCGAGTACCCGAACGCGCTCCATCGCGACGAGGCGATCGACGATGAGACGGAGTTTCTGACGCGAACGAGCGCAAAGGCGCTGATCGATTTCGCGGCGAAGCTCCCAGGCAGAAAGCGCGATCTCGACGCACACATCGTCGAAGCGTTGATGCGATCGGGCGACTCGAATGGAGCTCTTGCGCGCGCCCTACCAATTCTGAAGGCCGGCACGATGGACGACGCCGCGGACCGCGCCAGCCTCGCTATCGACAAGCCGGCGCTCATTGCGAGGCTCAACGCGCAGCAGGTCGCCACGCTCGGCGAGGCGATGCAGAACCACCGGCACTTCGACCGCGCGGTCGCGCTGTTATCGCTCGCGTTGCGCAGTTTGCCGCAGAAGCACGACGACCTCCTCTTCGCGATCGGCCGCAGCCAGTTCGGCGCCGAGAAGTTCGCGGACGCGAAGCAGACGTATCTCCGCGGCGCGAACGAAACGAAGAACCTCCAGCAGAAGGCGGCGTTCTTCTGGCACGCGTCGCGCGCCGCGCAACTCCTCGGCGACGACCGCGGCGCGGAGCAGCTGATGTCGCAGTCGATCGCGGTGCCGGTCTTCTCCGACTCCGCAATCGCGGCGCTGACGCAGCGGATGCGAACGCGGCTCGTGCAGCACCGGATCCCCGAGGCGAACGCGGATCTCCTCCAGATCCGGAAGGCCGCGCCGAACAAGCACGCCGTGGTCGAGGCTTCGCTCGCCTACGCGATCGCGATGATCGCGATGCAAAAGAACGCCGCGGCCCTCGGCGCGCTCAACTCCGTTCCGCCGAAGCTGCTGACGAAGTACGACGCTCCGGAGTTCGCCTACTGGCGCGGCGCGTATCTGCAGTGCCTCCGCTCAACCGTGCCGACGCACTTCGCCTACTTCGCGCGGAACCGGCTCGATGCGCAGTCGCTGACCGCGGAGCTTCAGAGACTCGACGCCGAAGTGACGCGGGACATCGCGGCGAAGAACTGGCTCGCCGCCAAACAGGCGGCGACCGATCGCATTCTGCTGTCGGCGCGGAACCGCGGGCCTGCGCTGCAGCGGCTCGCGACCATTTACCAGCAGCTCCCGCCCTATCGCGCGATCCTCGAGTTGAAGCCCCATCCGTTTCCGGCGCTCCCGAACGCGGCGAACGACCGCGGATCGCTCCTGATGGCGCTCGGGCTCTTCGACGAGGCGACGGACGACATCGAGAAACGCTGGCCTCTGCGTCCGCTGTCGTCCACGCTGACGCAGTCACTCGCGCTGAACCGGGGCGGCGCGTCGAAGCAGTCGATCTACGCGATCGAGGTGCTGATGAAGTCGGTGCCGGACGACTATGTGCCCGACCTCCTGCCGGAGTCCGTTCGCCAGCTGCTTTACCCGCGCTACTTCTACCGCGCGATCGAGTCAGACTCGGACCGCTTCGACGCCGACCCGACGCTCGTCCTCTCGATCATGCGCGAGGAGTCGCGCTTCAATCCGCGCGCGAAGTCGGAGGCGGCCGCGCGCGGGCTGATGCAGTTCATCATCATCACGGCGGTCGACATCGGCCGCGACGTCGGCATCGTCGACATCACCCCCGACGACCTCTACGACCCCGCGATCATCATCCGCCTCGGCGCGAAGTACATCGGCGAGCTGACGAAGAAATTCGGCGGCGACCACTACAAGACCGCCGCCGCCTACAACGCCGGCCCCGCCCAGACCGCCCTCTGGTCCCGCCTCTCCCCCGCCCCCGGCGACGACTTCTTCCTCTCCTCCGTCACGTTCGACGAGACGAAGGACTACGTGCGCAAAGTGATGAACTCTTACAAACGCTACGGCGAGATCTACGGCAATGCCGGGCCCCAGGGCGGGCTACGCGCGGAGCCGTGATCATGTCGATCGCGCGCTGGCTGCACCTGTTCACGTGATCGCCGAAGCAACGATTGAGGTCAGGTCATATCGATCGCACGCTCGATCGCCTGTTCACGCCCTCGGCGAGGCCACGATTAAGGTCATCCCATATCAATCGCTCGCTCGCCGAGCCCGTTTACGCCCTCGGCGAGGCCACGATTAAGGTCATCCCATATCAATCGCGCGCTCGCCGCACTCATTCACGCCCTCGCCGAGGCCACGATTAAGGTCATCCCATGTCAATCGCCTGCGCCGAGCCTCTATCGAAGGCGCGTCAGATGCTTTCGACAGGAGTCCGACCGCTGATCACGCGCTCGTACATGTCGCGGTAGCGCGGCAGGACGCGATCGACGTCGAAGCGGGTGATGGCGACGTCGCGGGCGGCGGCACCCATGGCGTGCTGGAGCGAATGATTGGAGACGATCTCGATGGCGCGGGCGGCCATGCCGTCGACGTCGCCGACCGGGAGAAGAAACCCGGTTTCGCCGTCGTCGACGACCTCCGGAAGCCCGCCAGCCTTCGTCGCGATCACCGGGACCGCGCACGCCATCGCCTCGAGGGCGGCCATGCCGAACGACTCCGCCTCGGACGGCAGCAGGAAGACGTCGCTGGAGCTGACGATCTGCTCCAGATTGCCGACATTGCCGAGGAACGCGACGCGGTTCGTGAGGTTGTGCTCGCGCGCGAAATGCTCTGCGGTGGAGCGGTCGGGACCGTCGCCGATCATCGCGAGGCGGCACGGCGCGACGCGGTTCACGCGCGCGAAAACTTCCATGACGTCGAGCACGCGCTTCACCGGACGGAAATTCGAAACGTGGCAGAGCAAAGGGTCGGTCGACGCGCCGAACAGGTGGCAGGTGTCGGCCTCACGCGGATGGAAGCGCGCCGGATCGACGAAGTTCGGGATCACCTCGATCGCCTTGTTCGTTCCGAAGTTCGCGGCGGTCTGGTCCTTGAGCCACTGCGACACCGCGGTGACGCCGTCGCTCACCTCGATGCCGAACTTCGTGATCGGAAGGTAGCTGGCGTCACGGCCGACGAGCGTGATGTCGGTGCCGTGCAGCGTCGTGATCACCTTCAGGTGCGTGTCGCCGAGGATCTGCTGCGCGAGGTGCGCCGAGATCGCGTGCGGGATCGCGTAGTGAACGTGCAGCACGTCGAGCTTCTCGTACGCCGCCACCTCCGCCATCTTCGACGCGAGCGCCAGCGTGTACGGCGGGTACGGATCGAAGAGCGGGTACGTCGTGACGGTGACTTCATGAAAGTGCACGCGCTCATGAAAGATGTTGAGGCGCGACGGCAGCGCGTAGCTGATGAAGTGCACGTCATCGCCGCCGCGCGCGAGCGCGATGCCGAGCTCCGTCGCCACGACCCCCGAGCCGCCGAACGTCGGATAGCAGGTGATGCCGATTTTCATGAGACCTCGCGGCCCCGATACGCCCCGATCACATCATCCACCCGCGGCGGCTGTTTGGTGACGAACGCTTCGCCGTACCGCGCGCCGATCAGGGCGCCGAAGTGGACGCCGCGCGCTTCGATCAGCTCGAGGAACTCGGGGCGGGCGATGAACGTCATCGGCTCCTTCGACTTCGGATCGTGGAACTGCGACTTGAACGCGGCGATCGACCGCATCTTCTGCTTCCAATGCTTCGTCACGTCGACGACGAACGACGGCGGGACCATGTAGTTCTGCATGTAGTACACGACCGCCTGCGGACGATGTGCCGGAGCGTCGCTCGCCAGCGCTTTCAAACCGGCGTAGAAGCAGGCACTCGTGACGAGGGCGCCGGCGCGCGCGTGATCGGGATGGCGGTCGTCGGGCCAGGCCGTGAAGACGAGCTTCGGCCTCGCGTTGCGGATGAAGAAGGCGAGCTCCCTCTCCTGCGCCTGTCCGGTTTGCAGCCCGCCGTCCTGAAAGTCGAGCTGTTCGCGGAACGTCGCGCCGAGGATCCGCGCTGACGCCATCGCCTCGCGCTTGCGCGTGGCGGGCGTGCCGCGGGTGCCCATCTCGCCGCGGGTGAGATCGAGCATGCCGATCCGAAGCCCGTCCTTGACCGCCTTCACGATCGTGCCGCCGCACGCCAGCTCGGTGTCGTCCGGATGCGCGGAGACGAACAGCAGGTCGACCGGCTCGATGTTCATAGCGAGATCACACTGAACGACGGCGCGTCGGGCTCGATGCAGTCGATCATGCGCGCCGTCAGATGGTTGCCGAATTGGGACCAGTAGGCAAACCAGCCGACTACGCGGTCCTGCACGTGCCCGTCGGGATGGAACGTCGCAACGAGCTCCCGAAGCGCCGTCCACCGCTCCTTCTCCTTCCGCACCAGCCCGCGGACCGCGCGTTCCGCGAGCTTGTCGAAGTGGTATTCGATGTGGCCGATGGAACGATTGATCGCGCGCGCGAGCGCATGCTCCGCCGGAAGCGCGATCTCGCCGATCCGCGTGATCTCGGCCGCAAGGTTCGCGTGCGCCCGCTCCGCGATCTCCTGCACCTCGGCCACGCCCGGCGCCTCGCGCTCGGCGAGGATCGCATCGGCCGACGTGAAGATCTCGCGCGCATTGAGGCCGAAGCGCTCGAAGAGACGTGCGACCCGTTTCGGCGCCACGAGCGCGTGGCCGCGCAGCGCGACGCGCGGTATCGGAACGCCGAGCAGCTCGTGCAGCGTCGCGATCTGTGCGTAGTACGCGACTTCCGACGGGCCGCCGACGAAGACGTCCGGCTGGAAGACGAAGTCCTGCAGCAGCGGACGGGTGAGCGCCGAAGTCGAGATCGTCGTCGGATCGTCGACGCGGCCGGTGACGATGTGCCTCTCGCCGTGTTCGTTGATCCGGAAGAGCAGCGTGTACTGCTCGCCGGGACGCGTGACGACCTGCGGGACGTACCCGGCGCGGACCAGTGCGTCGGAGCGCGACGCGATCTCCTGCTCGATCGCGTCCCGCTGCGCGAACATCTTCTCGAAGAGCGGCGCGCCGGCGCGACGCAGCTCCGGCAGGAGCGCGTCGACGAAGACGATCTTTTCGCCTTCGAAGACGTTTACGAGCAGCTCGGCAAACGAGTCGCGGAAGCTGATGCCTTCGCGAAGCCACGCCGGGCGGTCGAGGTTGTAGAACGCGAGGAACTGCGTGATGAGCCCTTCCGGAATCGGCGCCGGACCGACGATCTCGCGCGATTCGACTGCGCGCGTCGCTCTCATCGTCATGAGGTCGCGCTGGCCGCTCTTCGCCGGCAGCGACAGCGTCGCGACCTCGGCGTAGTCGTGGTCCTCCGTCGCCAGCCAGAAGAAGATCGTCGCCTCTTTGCCTTCCGCGGCGAGGTCGCGCTTCATCTTGATCAGCGTCGCGAGTTTCGCCAGCGTGTAGAGCGGTCCGCCCGCGAACCCGACCTGCTGGCCCGCGATGAGCGTCATCGTCTCGCCCGCCGCCCAGCGCCGCAGATCGTCCGCCACGAAGTTGCCCCAATGGCGATTGGAGTTGTCCAGCGCGTCGGCCAACGTAGGACGGGCTTCAGCCCGTCCCGGGCGGGCTGAAG
>DASXIH010000595.1:0-5655 GCA_036498125.1 Thermoanaerobaculia bacterium | reverse complement strand
CACGGATGGACGTGACGGAGACGAGCACGGAGACCTGGTGGCCTCCTTTGGCGATGTACGTCCACTCGCGCTCTTCGTGGCCGTGGATGGCCGCGCGGAACGAGAGCGCCTCGAAGCCGCCGATGTCGTGGCGGAACTCGGCGCTGAGGCTGAGCGCCTGCTGTTCGAGCTGCCACGCGACGTGAAGGTCGAGCAGCGAACGGCGGCCGATCATCTCGCCGGCGCCGTAGCCGAGCATCCGTTCCGCACCGGAGTTGAAGACGGTGATCGTGCCGTCGGGATCGGTCGCGATGATCGACACCTGTGTCGCAGCGTCGAGCACCGCCTTGCGCTGCGAGTTGGCGGAGGCGAGCCGCTCCTCGGCGATGCGCCGCTCGGTGATGTCGTAGACGAAGCCTTCGAAGTAGATGACGCCGTGCGACGAGAGCACCGTGTGCGCGTTGAGCGTCACCCAGAGCAACGTGCCGTCCTTGCGCTTCCAGAGCACCTCGTGGCTGGTCGGTCTTTCGCTGGGCAGGGAGCCGTAACGGCGGATCAGCTCATCGCGGAACTCCGGCTCGACGTAGATGTCGCGCCGCATGTTCTTCGTGAGCAGCTCCTCGACCCCGTCGTAGCCGAGCATGCGCGCGAGCGTCTCGTTGACGGCGATGAAGTCGCCTTGCGGCGTCGTCTGGTAGATGCCGACGGAGGCGTAGTCGAAGACGTTGCGGTAGCGTTCCTCCGATTCGAGGAGAGCGCGTTCGGCGCGCTTGCGCTCCGTGATGTCGTGGATGATCGAGTAGAGGAGCACCCGGTCGCCGACGTTCACCGGGCCGGAGTGGACCTCGACGTCGCGCACTTCTCCGGTCGAGAGGACGTGACGGAAGATGAAGTAGCTCCGCTGCTGCTCCTGCGCGTTCCGCATCTCCTCGCGCACGCTCTGCTCGCCCATGAGGTTGATGTCCCAGACGAGGAGGCGTTTGAGCTCGTCCCGCGTGTAGCCGTAGAAGTCGCACGCCGCGGTGTTCGCGTCGACGATGCGGCCGTTGCCGGGATCGATGATGAGCTGCACGGCGCGGTTGTTCTCGAACATCTGCCGGTAGCGCCGCTCGCTGGCGCGCAGGTCGGCGTCGTTCCGCTTCTGTTCGATCGCGGTGGCGACGTGCTGCGCCACGAAGACGAGGATCTCTTTGTGCCGCTCCGTGTAGCGCTGCGACTCGTCGTACGTCTGCAGGCCGATGACGCCCCAGGTGCGGTCGCCGCTTTTCAGCGGCGCGCCGAGCCAGTCGACGGAAGGCTGCCCGACGAGCTCCACCTCTCCCTCCGCGACGAGACGGTCGAAGACGTCGGGCGTCGCCAGGATCGGCTGGCCGGTGCGGAGGACGTACGACGTCAGCCCATGTCCCGGCGACAACCCTTCCGGCAGCGCGTCGAACTCGTCAACGAAGTAGGGGAAGATGAGCGTGTCTTTGCGGCTGTCGTATTCGGCGATGAAGAAGTTCTTCGCGAACATCAGCTCGCCGATGACTTCGTGCACCTCGCGGTAGAGGTCTTCGAGCCGCTCGGTCGACTGCGTGAGCGCCGCGATGCGGAACAGCGCCGCCTGCAGTTTGTCCGCCGCCCGCTCCTCGGTGATGTCGCGGAAGTGCCACGCGCGGCCGATGATGCTGTGTCCGACGCGGACCGGGACGGAGTTGCGGGTGATGAGACGGCCGTCCTTCAGACGCAGCGTGTCGTTGACGCGGACTTCCTCCGGGTTCGAGTAGAGGTGGCTGACGAGGTTGATGAACTCGTCCCAGTCCTCGACCTGGTCGGCCGCGTAGCCGAGGAGCTCGTTGTCGTCGCTCGACATCGCCGACTCCGGCACGTGCCACATCTCGAGGAACCGGCGGTTGTACGACATCACGTGCCCCTCGCGGTCGATCACGAGGATGCCGTCGAGCATTGCCTCGTGCTGCGCCTTGAGGACGGCGATCGTCGTTTTCAGCGACTGCCGCGAGACCGGACGCCGCGCGCGCGCAAGGAGGCGCAACAGCGCGCCACGCGCTTTCTGGAGATGTGTGGGATGCCGCTCACTCGGCGCTGAGGGCAAGGGGGCCATGTAAAGAGGTGGATTTTATCAGTGTCAGTCGCCCGGATATCCGTTCGTGCGGAAGTACTGCCACTGCTGCCAGTTCATCCACAGATACCACGCCACGAGGAAGGAGACCATCCAGTACCGAACCCAGATCCCGAGGGCGATGACGCCGAGGCCGGCGATGAAGCTGATCCAGATGGCGACGATGAAGGCCGTCCGTTCGCGGAGGAAGATGCGGAAGAAGTTGCGGACGATGCCGCCGCCGTCGAGCGGCGAGATGGGGATGAGGTTGAAGACGCCCCACGCGATGTTCGCCGTTGCGAGGAGCGGCAGGAAGGCGACGAACATCGCGTCATGCACGCGGCCGCGGAGCGCCGCGGCGGCGAAGGCGATCACGAAGCTCGCGGCGGGGCCTGCGGCGCTGATCACCATGTCGTGCCACGGCTTGGCGGCGCGCTTGTTGAGCGTGACGCCGCCGAGGCCGGCGAGCATCACCTGGCTCGAACCGTAGCCGAACACCCCGATCATCGCGGCGTGTGCCAGTTCGTGGAGGAGCACGCTGAGGAACAGCACCGGGATCCACAGCAGCGCGTACTGAATCCCCTGCTTCTCGTCGTAGAACGTGAAGACGAAGAAGCCTGCGAGGATGAGGAAGCTGTAGTCGACGTCGATGGACGTCTTCCCGATCGAACCGAGGTGGATCACGCCGTCACTATAAACGGCGGACTGCCGAATGTACCTCTCGCAGGAACTCGATCACCTGCGCGTCGCGGGTGGAGTCGTACTCGTAGAGCGAGGGATCGACGTCGGGGTTCCGACGGAGCCACTTGTTCTTGTACAGATCGCGGTCGGCGGCGCCGAGGAGTTGCGCGAGCGTCGGCTGGGCGATGAGCGAGGAGCAGGAGATTCCGCTGCTGACGCTGATGCCGAAGGTGACGTCGCCGAACGTCCAGCTCAGCCCCGAGAACGCGCTCCCGAGCCGCTGCGCGAGCGCCTCGACCTCCGTCGGCGTGCCGGCGACGACCATGACGAACTCGTCGCCGCCGTAGCGGGCGATGACGTCGCCGTGGCGCGTGTGGTTGATGAACAGCTTTCCGATGTCGCGCAGGGTGCGGTCGCCCGCGAGGTGGCCGAAGGTGTCGTTGACGCGTTTGAAGTCGTCGAGGTCGAAGACGATCAAGTTGACCGGCTCGCCGGCGCTGAGCATGCGTTCGGCCTCGGTGAAGAAGAAGCGGCGGTTGTAGAGACCCGTCAGCTCGTCGCGCGTGGCGAGGCCATAGAGCTCGCGGACGGCGGTGTCGAGTTTCTTCTGGCGGAGGATGACGCGGCGTGCGGCACTCAGCTTCGCCGAGATCTCCAGCTCGCTCGCCGACTTGCTGATGTAGTCGTCGTACCCGAGGCGGAGCGCCTCGATCTTCGTCTGGACGTCGTCGTGGCCGGTGATCATGACCGCGAACGACTCCGTGAAACGGGGATCGGCGCGGATGGAAGTGATCGCCGACAGGCCGTCGACGCGCGGCATCTGCAGGTCGATCAGGAGGAGGTCGAACGGCGGCGCGATGTCGAGCAGCTCGAGGGCCTGCGTCCCGTCCCCCGCCGTGGCGGTCGTGAACCCGAAGCGACCGACGATCGACGACAGCAGAAAGCGGTAGTTTTCGTCATCGTCGACGATCAGCGCTCGGAGGGAGGCGTCGGTCGATTCACTGTCGTTCCGACGCCGCAACGGTTTTTCGGACATGCCTGCTGCTGAGAGTGGCATGCGAGACGCGAGCCACACCCCCTCATGAGTGTGGATAAACTCCACGCCATGCGATTCGAGACGAAAGCGATTCATGCCGGTGCCGAGGTCGATGAGGCGACGGGGGCGGTGTCGCCGCCGCTGGTTCTGTCGACCACGTTCGAGCGCGATCCGCAGGGCGCGACACCGCGCGGCTACTCGTACGTCCGCGATGCGAACCCGACGCAGCACCGGCTCGAAGAGGCGCTCGCCGCGATCGACTCGGCCGAGGCGGCGCTGGCATTCGCCTCGGGGATGGCGGCTGCGTCGGCCCTCCTCCAGTCGCTGCCGGCGGACTCGCACGTCCTCTTTCCAGCCGACAGCTACTACGCGATCCGCAGCATCGCCGGCGAGTACTTCCCGCGCTGGGGAGCATCGTCCGACTTCATCGCGATGGAGGATCTCGACGGCGTCCGTGCGGCGATGAAGCCGAACACGCGCGTCATCTGGTGCGAGACGCCGTCGAATCCGCTGATGAAGATCGTCGACATCGCGGCGCTCGCGGAGATCGCTCATTCAGCTGGTGCGCTGCTGATCGTCGACGGAACGTTCGCGACACCGGCACTGCAGCGGCCGATCGAGCTCGGCGCCGACGTCGTGCTGCACTCGACGACGAAGTACCTCGGCGGCCACAGCGACGTGCAGGGCGGATCGCTGGCGTTTGTAAAGCGCGGCGAGCTGTTCGCGGCGGTCGAGCGCACCCGCACGATCCTCGGCGGCGTGGCGTCGCCCTTCAACTCGTGGCTCGTGCTCCGCGGCATCCGCTCACTTTCCGCGCGAATGCGCGTGCACTGCGAGAACGCCCGCGCGCTCGCGAAGATGCTCGCGTCGCACGAGAACGTCGAGCGCGTCCACTATCCCGGCCTGGCTTCGCATCCGCGTCACGACGTCGCGCGGAAGCAGATGAGCGACTTCGGCGGCATGCTCTCGTTCCTCGTCCGCGGCGGCCGCGAGGAAGCGCTGCGCGTCACCTCCCGCGTGCAGGTGATCGTCCGCGCGACCTCGCTCGGCGGCACCGAAAGCCTGATCGAGCATCGCGCGTCGAGCGAAGGCCCCGGCTCCCGCACGCCGCAGAACCTGCTCCGCATGTCGGTGGGCCTGGAGAACACCGAGGATCTCTTGGACGACCTGCGGGAGGCGCTGGGATGACGTAGGACGGCGCAGATAAGAATGTCTGCGCTCCACGTACGCGAGGCCGTGGAGCGCAGACATTCTTGTCTGCGCCGATATACTCGCGCCATGTCGAACAACTTCGAAATCACCTGCCCCGACTGTGAAGCGACGATCGTGATCGATCGCGTCAGCGGCGAAGTGCTGCTGCACAAGCCGAAGGAGAAGAAGTCGTCGCTCTCGCTGGAGGCGATGGTCTCGAACCTCGAGGCGCAGAAGAGCGAGGCGGCGAAGCGCTTCGACAAACAGATCGAGAGCCAGAAGGACCGCGCCCGCCTCCTCGAGGAGAGGTTCAAGGAAGCGATGGAGCGCGCCGAGAAGTCGGATGAGAAGTTCGTGAATCCGATGGATATGGACTGACGAGGGGATCGATGAAAGAGTTCGATCCCGACGCCGCCGCGGGCGAAGGCTCCGGCATCTACGGTCTTCCCTTCACGCCCGCCGAGTCGCGAGTCGTCGTTGTGCCGGTTCCGTTCGAGGCGACCACGTCGTACGGCGGCGGCACGTCCCGCGGACCCGCCGCGGTCTTCGAGGCGTCGAAGCAGGTCGACCTCTTCGATCACGAGACCGGCAAGCCGTACCAGTCCGGCATCGCAATGCTCGACATCCCGCGCAAGATCGTCCGCTGGAACGCGGAGGCGCGAAAGCTCGC
>DASXIH010000594.1:0-11541 GCA_036498125.1 Thermoanaerobaculia bacterium | reverse complement strand
CGCCGGACTGCCGATCATCAAGACGTTCGACAACATGCTGGAGCGGCAGAAGAACCTGCGATTCCGCGAGGTGCTGATCGACATCCGCGACAAGATCAAGTCGGGCATCGCGCTCTCCGACGCTTTCGCCTCGTACGGCGACCAGTTCCCTCCGATCTATTCGACCTCGCTCCGCGCAGGCGAGCGCTCGGGCGACCTCGAAGGGGTCATCAAACGGTTCCTCCGCTACCAGAAGATCATCGTCAACCTGCGGAAGAAGGTCGTCGGCGCGCTGGTGTACCCGCTCGTCCTCATCACGCTCTCCTCGGCGATGGTCTTCGTGATGCTGACCTACGTCATCCCGCGTTTCGCGGAGTTCTACACCGGCTTCGGCGCCGAGCTCCCGTTCTTCACGCGCTTCATGATCGGGTTCGCGACGGCGCTTCGCGACAACCTCCTCTACGTCATCGTCGGGGTCGTGGGCGGCGCCTTCTTCTTCCGGCGGTGGATCGGGGCCAGCGGCCGGGTGATCTGGGACCGCTGGAAGCTGAAGATCCCGCTCGCAGGCGGTATCCTCCACCGCTTCGCCATCATGCAGTTCACGCAGTCGCTCGGCACGCTCCTCTCCGGCGGGACGCCGATGGTTCCGGCCATCGAGATCGGCTCGCAGTCGGTGACGAACCAGGAAGTGTCGCTGAAGATCTTCGCGATCGTGCAGAACGTGCGTCAGGGGGAGCCACTGTGGCGCTCGCTGGAGTCGACCGGGGTGGTCTCCGATCTGGCGGTCGAGATGATCAAAGTGGGCGAATCGACGGGCGCATTGACGGAAATGCTCACGAATGTGAGCGAGTTCTACGATGAGGAGATCGAGGCGCGCCTCTCCCGGGTCGTCGCCGCCATCGAGCCGATCATTCTCGTTTTCATGGGCGGCGTGATCGCCGTCCTGCTCTACGCTTTCTATCTCCCGCTCTTCCAGCTTTCGAGCGTCGCAGGGCAATAAGACCGTCATCACTATGGCTACCGACCACCGATCTCTCTACAAGACATCCGACCCGACGGGCGAGGCGGCGCGCGCCAAGCGCGTCGCGGACGAGTACGGCTTCCCCTATGTCGAGCTGGAGCACTTCCAGATCGATCACTCGCTCTTCCGCGACATTCCGCTGGAGCTGATGATCCGCTACCAGTTCCTTCCGGAACGGAGGGAGAACGGGCACATCTCGGTAGTCGTCGGCGATCCGACGGACGTCCTCAAGCTCGACGAGCTGGAGCTCCTCCTCGGCGCTCCGCTGAACGTCAAAGTCGCGTCGCCCGCGACGATCCGCGACAAGCTGGAGAAGTCGGAGTCGACGCAGCGCGTCCTCGACGAGGCGACCGAAGGCTTCCGCATGCAGCTCGTTGCGGACACCGAGGAAGGCGAAGAGACGCTCACCATCGATTCGATCACGAATCAGGAAGCGTCGCCGATCATCAAGCTGGTCGACTCGATCGTCTTCAACGCCATCCAGCGCCGCGCCTCGGACATCCACATCGAAACGCGCGACAACGAGGTCGTCGTCAAGTACCGCATCGACGGCGTGCTCTACGAAGCGCTCGATCCGATCGACAAGCGCCATCACTCCACGATCATCTCGCGTATCAAGGTCATGTCGGAGCTCGACATCGCCGAGAAGCGCGTCCCCCAGGACGGCCGTTTCAAGCTCAAGCTCACCGGCCGCGCCATCGACTTCCGTGTCTCCGTCGTCCCGACGGTCCACGGCGAGGACTGCGTCATCCGTATCCTCGACAAGGAGTCGATGAACAAGGAGTTCAAAAACCTCCGGCTCGACGTCCTCGGGTTCGACCAGGGGATGCTCACCCCCTTCCGGAAGTTCATCAAGGAGCCGTACGGCATGGTGCTCGTCACCGGCCCCACCGGCTCGGGCAAGACGACGACGCTCTACGCGGCGCTGTCGGAGATCCAGACGCCCGACGACAAGATCATCACCATCGAGGACCCGGTCGAGTACCAGCTCCGCGGCATCACGCAGATTCCGGTGAACGAGAAAAAGGGCCTCACGTTCGCACGCGGCCTGCGAGCGATCCTCCGCCACGATCCCGACAAGATCATGGTCGGCGAGATCCGCGACGAGGAGACGGCGGCGATCGCGGTGCAGTCGGCGCTGACGGGCCACCTCGTCTTCACGACGGTCCACGCGAACAACGTCGTCGACGTTCTCGGCCGCTTCCTCAACATGAAGGTCGACCTCTACAACTTCGTCTCGGCGCTCAACTGCGTGCTGGCGCAGCGGCTCGTCCGCCGCATCTGCCCGGAGTGCAAGTTCGAGACGAAATACCCCGACACGTTCCTGGCCGAGTCGGGCCTCGACGTGGCCAACTACCGCGGCAAGACGTTCTACGAGGGGAAGGGGTGCCTCGAGTGCAACGGCACCGGCTTCCACGGCCGCGCCGCGATCTCGGAATTGCTTGACCTTTCGGACCGCATCCGCACGATGATTCTCGACCGGCGCCCGGCGTCGGAGATCAAGAAAGCGGCGAAGGACGAAGGAATGATGTTCCTTCGCGAGTCGGCGCTCAATAAAGTCATGGAAGGGACGACGACCTTGCGCGAGATCAACAAGGTCACGTTCGTGGAGTAAGGATTGGCGCGCAGTTTTCCACCGGACGTCATCGTCCTCGACAATGAATCACTGCTGCACGCGCGGTTCGCGCGCGGCAAGCACTCCCCGCGCGTCCTGCAGGCGAAGAGCTACCGCATCGCCGACGACACGTTCTCCACGTCGGTCGTCACCCCGGAATTGGTCAACGACGCGGCGTTCGCAGAAACGCTGCGGCGCCTCAAGCTGGAGACGGGGCGCTGGGACAAGGCCTCGCTCCTCCTCCCCGACTCGTGGTTCCGGATGAACCTCATCGAGCTGCCGTCGTTCAACGAACGGGCCTCGGACGCGGCCGAAGTCGTCCGCTGGAGCCTGAAGCGGACCCTCCCGATCCCGCCGGAAGAGCTGCGCGTCGCGTACGAGGTGCTGCAGCGGACTCCAACGATGGTGAAGCTGCTCGTCGTCAGCGCCCTCGAAAAGACGCTGGCGAAGCTGGAAGCGGCATTCACCAGCGCCGGGATCTCGATCGTGACGATCGAGCCGATCGGCCTCAATCTCTGGAACACCGTCTCCGTTCGCGAGAACGGCTCGACGGCCGATCGCCTGTTCGTCTACGTCCGCGAGAAGGAGTTCACGACCGCCGTCTTCAAGGCGAGCCAGCCGGTGTTCCTCCGGTCGCGCAATCTCTCGGGCGAGCGTTCGCTGCAACAGGAGATCCGCCTTTCGGCGAGTTATCTCCGCGACTCGCTCCAGACCAATCAGTTCGCCCAGTGCTACATCGCAGGAATCGATCGCGGCGACGTCGCCGCGGCGATATCGACCGAATTCGGCTCGCCGGTGACGACGCTCGCTCTCCGTGATTTCGTGGAGCAGTCGCCCGAGCTCGGCGGCTATGACGCCGAGCTGATGGCCGCCGCAGGAGTGTTCACCGGTTGAAGGCTCTTCACCTCAATCTTGCCAGGCAGCCTTACCGCGACTACCGCCCTGTCTACGCGGTGGTGGTGGTGATGTCGCTGCTGATCGCCGTGCTGATGCTGAACAACGTCGACACGTATTACCGCTACAAGACCGAGACGAAGACGACGCGCGCCACCATCGCGAACCTGGAGGCGCAGGCGGAGCAGGAGAAGACGCACGCGGCCGCGGCCGACAACCAGCTGCGGTCGTTCAATCTCGCGGCGCTCGGCAATGAGACGCACTTCATCAACGCCCGCCTGGCGGAACGCGCCTTCTCGTGGAGCGAGTTGCTCGACCGCCTCGAGGACGTGCTCCCGAAGGACGTCCGGCTCATCAGCATCACGCCGGGCTTCCAGCCCAACCAGTACGTGCACCTCGAGATGAGCTTCGAAGCGAAGACGACCGACGGGATGCTGGCGACGATCACGAACCTGCAGAAGAACAAGCAGTTCGCGAACCCGTTCCCGCACAACGAATCGCAGACCGAGAAGGGTTTCACCTTCACGGTCGGCGTGGATTTCAAGCCGACGGTGGCGCGGCCTCTGGAGAAGCGATAGATGTGGCGCGAGAAACGGCTCCTCCTCGCGATCCTCGGCGTGCTCCTCGCCGCGAACACGATCTTCTTCTTCACCTACCGCCTGCAGTACGAGCAGCGGCTGAAGGACCTCGATGACCGGAAGGATCAGGCCCAGACGCGGCTGAACGCGCAGCACGCCTCGCGCCTCGAGGCGGAGCGGCGGCTGGTCGCGTACCGCAACATCTCACGCGACGTCCAGGACATCTACACGCGGCAGTGGGCCACCGAGAACGAGCGGCTCACGGCGCTGATCAGCGAAATCAAGCGGCTGGCGATCGCGAGCGAGCTGGTGCCGAAATCGATCAGCTACGCGCGCCTCTCGGCGAAAGACCCCCGCGCACGCACGGCGGCCGAGACGGTGACGATCACGTTCGGGGTCCAGGGCAATTACCAGCAGGTTCGGCGACTGATCAACCTGCTCGAGCTCTCGCGGCAATTCATCATCATCGACCAGATCGCGCTCTCCTCGTCCCAGGATCAGCTCTTGTCGCTCAATCTCCAATTGAAGACTCTCTTCCGCGACACCACGCCGGTCGCGATGAAACAGTTGTGATGGACTGGATGAACTGGAAGACCTGGACAACGGTGGCGCTCATCCTCATTGCGGTGGCGGCCATTTACGTGTTCGCCGGCGACATGCGGACGGATGACGACCCCGTCACCGTTGCCACGCCGGCGAAGCATGCCGCCGTCACGCCGCAGGCGGACGTCTCGGGCGTGATCGCCGGCGTCGAGCCGGTGCACAAGGACATGCTCGAGCCGCAGCCCGGCCGCTACAAGAGCGAGCGCAATCTGTTCGACTTCGTCGCTCCTCCTCCGCCCCCGCCGCCGCCTCCCCCCGCCGCGCCGCCCGACCGCGACAAGGACGGCGTTCCCGACTTCAAGGACAACTGCCCGGACGTCTACAACCCGGACCAGGCGGACCTCGACCACAACGGCATCGGCGACAAGTGCCAGACGACGGCGGTCATCATTCCGCCGCCGCCTCCGCCGCCCGAGCCGGTGCCGCCGGCGTTCGACTACAAGTACGTCGGGACCTTCGGCAGCGCCAGGAACCCGATCGCGACGTTCACGCGGAACGGCGAGATCGTCAACGCACATGCCGGCGATACGATCGACAACAAGTTCATCCTCCGCAGCATCGGAATCGAGTCGGTCGAGATCGGTTTCGTCGGCTTCCCGCCGTCCAAGCACCAGACGGTCGGAATGGGGCAATGACGTGACGTTTCCGCGATCAGCGCGTCACAACGTGTGAGCAGATCATCGAGAAAGACAGACGAATGAACCGAATGAAACTACTGGCCGCGGCGCTTCTCTTCGCTTTGCCGCTTTTCTCGTGCGCCAGCTACAAGGCGTACGAGCTGGGGCAAAACGCCGAAGTCACGAAGGACTGGGATTCAGCCGTCACGCAATACGAGAAGGCGCTGCAGGTCGATCCGCAGAACATGAAGTACACGATCGCGATGCGCCGGGCGAAGCTCGAGGCGTCGCGCGCCCACTTCCAGAAGGGCAAGACGCTGAAAGGCGCCGCCGACTCTGCGATCGGCACCGAACGGATCCGCCTCGCCACCCTCGCCGCGACGGAGTTCGAGCTCACCGTCAAGCTCGACACGACCAACCAGTACGCCGCCGTGGAGCTCGGAAAGTCCGTCCGCGAGATCCAGGACGCGCAGGCGGAGCTGTCGGGCAACAGGCAGTCGATCGACGAGATGAAGAAGCGGGCGCAGATCAGCAAGGTCCAGCCGCCGCAGCTCAATCCCGCCTCGAACGAGCCGATCTCGCTCAGCTTCCCGCACGAGACGCCGGTCAAGGACATCTACCGCGCCCTCGGCAACGCCTTCGGCATCAACATCCTGTTCGACCAGGCGGTCAAGGACGACCGCATCGCGATCGAGCTGAAGGACGTCACCGCGCAGCAGGCGCTCGAGCGCGTCATGCAGGCGGCGAATCACTTCTACAAGGTGCTCGACGAGCACACCATCATCGTCGTTCCCGACAACCCGCAGGCGCGCCGCGACTACGAGGACCTCGTCATCCAGACGTTCTACCTCTCGAACGGCGACGCGGAGCAGGTGACCAACGTGGTGCGCACGATGATCGAGGCGCGCAACGTCTTCCCGCTCAAGGCGCTCAATGCCATCACCATCCGCGACACGGCCGACAAGGTCCGCATCGCGCAGAAGATCATCGAGGCGAACGACAAGGCGAAGGCGGAAGTCGTCGTCGACGTCGAGCTGCTGCAGATGGACATCAACAAGACGCGCGACATCGGATTCGCACTCTCCGGCGTCGCCTCGTCGCCGATCGTGACGCAGGTGCAGACCGGGGTCGACGACAAGAACAATCCGGTCTTCTCGCCGGTCACCGGCGCCGCGGACAAGAACGTGGCCGCGACGATCAACGAACTGCGCAACCTGACCAGCGGCTCGTTCAGCTTTGCAGTCCCGCAGCCGACGTACGGGTTGCTGAAATCGGTCGGCAACGCGGAACTGCTCGCCAACCCCGAGCTGCGCATCTCCGAGGGCGAGAAGGCTTCGCTCCACATCGGCCAGCGCATTCCGGTTCCGGTCTCGACGTTCACGAGCGCCACGGTCGGAACGACGAACGGCGGCACGTACGCCCCGGTCACGTCGTACCAGTACCAGGACGTCGGTATCAAAGTGGCGATCGAGCCGCGCGTGCACCACAACAACGAAGTCACGCTCAAGCTCACGGTCGAAGTCTCGAACCTCGGCGCGCCGGTGAAGGCGGCCGGACAACCCGATCAGCCGACGTTCGCGACACGCACGATCGAGTCGACGATCCGTCTCAAGGACGGTGAGACGAACTTCCTCGCCGGCCTGATTCAGGACACGACCACGAACGCCGACTCGAAGACGCCGTTCCTCGGCGACATCCCGATCATCGGCCGCCTCTTCACGGAGTCGAGCTCGATCAAGCAGCGCACCGACCTCGTGCTGACCATGACGCCGCACATCGTGCGCATGCCGGACATCACGGAAGACGACGTGGCGCCGATGTGGGTCGGCACGCAGAACAACCTGACGTTCCGCGGCGTCTCGCCGCGCATCGAGTCGCAGTCGAACGGCGATCCGTTCGTGCAGCAGCGTCCGCCCGCGCAGATCGCGCCGGACGGCCAGCCGCCGATTTCTTCGGACGGCCGCGCCGTGCCTCCGGCGGCCGGCCCGATCGGCGGCAACGCTCCCGCGAACCCGTTCCAGAACAATCCGCCGAATACCGCGGTGCCGCCGAACCCGAATCCGAACCCGCCGCAGGCGAGTCTCTCGCCGAGTGCCTCGATGGCGAGCACCGAATCGGTTGCTGACGCGCAACCGATTCTCTCGGCGCTCCGTCTCGCGCCGCGGCTCGGCGCCGAGCCGGTGACGCTCAAGATCAGCGGCGGCGAGCAGAAGGTCTGGAACATCGTCGGGATGGATCTCGAAGGGCTCACCACCGACTCGCTCGTGTTTCACTACGACCGCAACGCGGTCGACGTGAACGAGGTCGTGTTCGGCAGCGCGTTGTCGATCGATCCGAAGACGCCGCCCGTCGCGACGATCAATCGCGATACCGGCACGGTCAAGATCACCTCTTCCGACGGCAAGCCGCTGCAGTTCCTCAGCGGCGGCGAAGTCGTCGGACTGAAAGTCCGCGGCGGCAAGGCCGGCGAGACGATGCTCGTCATCGAGCCGCCCGAGCTCCGCAATACGACAGGCACGAACGTCATGACGGCCGTCACCGGAGGACGGGCGCAGGTCAACTGATGATGCGCGCTCCCCTCTCCGCTCTCCGCTCTGAAAAGGGCTTCACTGTCGCAGAGCTGATCACGGTCTGCGCCATCATCACCATCCTCTCGGCGATGGCGATGCCCGTGGCGCGGTTCGGCTTCCGGCGGCAGAAGGAGCTCGAGCTGAAGGAGCGGCTGCGGAAGATCACCGACGCGATCGACTACTACCACGACCTCGCGGTCGCCGGTCAGATCAAGGTGCAGGAGTCGATCGGACAGAACAAGTATCCGAAAGAGCTGGACGATCTCGTCAAAGGCGTCGAGAAGATGGACGGCACGAAGATGAAGCTGCTTCGCGAACGCGATCTGACCGACCCGATGACAGGCCAGAAGGAGTGGGACACGCGCTCGACGAGCGACGACCCCGACGCCACGTCGTCCGACGGCTACAACGTCTACGAAGTCCACTCGAAGTCGCACTCGCTTGCGCTCGACGGTAAGACCCACTACAACGAATGGTGATGCGAAGGATGAAGCGAAATCAGAAACGCCAGAAGGGCTTCACCCTCATCGAGCTCATCGTCGTCGTGACGATCATCGGGATCCTCGCCGCGATCGCGGTGGTCAACGTGCGGAACGCGCAGCGCAAGGCGCAGGAGGCGGCGCTCCGCGATGACCTGCACGAGTTGCGGAAGGCGATCGACGACTTCTACGCCGACAAGCAGCGCTACCCGACCGATCTCAACGAGCTCGTTCCGAATTATCTCCGCAAGATCCCGAATGACCCGATCACGAAGCAGCCCGACTGGGAAACGGTCCAGGATCAGCCGGCGGACCCCGACCAGTCGGCGGACACGAATCCCGAGAATGCGACGAAGGGACCGGGGATCATCGACGTGAAGAGCAAGGCGCCGGGGAAGACGCTCGACAATGTCGCCTACGCGGACCTCTGATTCCGAGCGAGGCTTCACGCTCGCCGGTCTGATCGTGATCCTCACGATCATCATGGTCTTCCTCGCGTACACGGTGCCGCGCCAGTGGTCGGCGGTCATGCAGCGCGACCGCGAGCGTCAGACGATCTTCGTGATGAAGCAGTACGCCCGCTCGATCTACGAGTTCCAGAAGACGAAGGGCAACCCGGTCAAGCTCGATCAGCTGAAGGAAGCGCGCCTGCCGCGTTACATCCGCGGGGTGAAGGGTGAGTACCCCGATCCGCTCACCGGGAAGGTCGACTGGATCCTCATCCCTGCGGGCGCCGTCACCCGCACCGTCGATCCGGCCACCGGGAAGCAGACGACGAACTTCAACGCCGGCGCCTCGCCGAAGGACTATGTCGGTCCGTTCGTCGGCGTCCGTCCGCCCATCACCGGGAAGTCCTACGTCAGCTTCAACAACGCGGACACGTACGAGACGTGGGTCTACACCGTCGACGATCTGAAGAACGAGATCAATCTCCGCGTAAATCAGCCGCAGAACGGAAACGCGCCAGGAACAAGTCCGACGAAGTAGCGTATGGCGAACACCGCGGCTGAATTCTGGGACACGCAGAAGGCCGACCCACGGCAGGTCTATTGGCTGTTCCACCCGGAAGTCCGCGCGTATGTGAACCGCCGGATGACCGGCGCGGAGTGGGGATGGCCGCAGCTCTGGCTGAAGTCCCAACCCGATATCGCGTACCAGCCACTCGCACGCGGCATCTCGATCGGATGCGGCGAGGGAAACTTCGAACGAACTCTGCGCAATCTCGACGTCGTCAGGCAGCTCGACGCCTTCGACGTCGCGCCTGCCGTGATTCGCCGGGCAAAGGCTCTCGCCACGCGCGAAGGAATCGCCGGCATCCGCTTCCGCGTCGCGGACATGGAGAAGTCCCGGCTACCGAAGGAGCGGTACGACTTCGCGGCGTTCAGCCACTCGCTCCACCATGTGTCGGACCCCGACGCGCTGCTCGCCAAATTGGAACGAGCTCTGAAACCGGGTGGAATCCTCTACGTCGACGACTACGTCGGCCCTTCGCGGGACGAGTGGCAGGATGAACGGCGCGCGAACGAAGAGCTTCCGTACGCGCGCGAGGAGTTTGAGACCCTCCCGGACGCGCTCAAGCTCTGGCCCCTCAATCCGCCGCTCGATCTCGCCGACCCGTCCGAGATGATCCGGTCCGATCGGATCGTTGCCGCGATCGAGTCCCGCTTCGAGATCGTTCGTTACGCCCCGTACTGGGGAAACTTCCTCTTCCCGATCCTCTGCGCGGTTGACGGCACCAAGCTCCCGGACGGTCAGATCAGACGTTGGATCGAGCGGGAAGAGCAGCTCGTCGCAAACGGCGCTTACACCAAGCCGCTATTCGCGTTCTTTGTCGGCCGCCGGAGGTAAGCGATCAGTGCCGGACGGCGCGTGTGCGCGTGATCAGCGACTTCCGGAGGACGCCGTAGTCGTTCCATGTGATGACGCCGTCGGCGTCGGCGTCACAGCCCCAGCTGCTCGCCCGGTACGCGGGCACTCCGTCGCCGGCGGCGAGCTGCAGTTGGAGCGCGGTGAGATCGTTGAAGTCGACGACGCCGTCGCCATTGCAGTCGCCGGGCGGCGGCGGAATCAGGCGGTAGATCGCCTTGCGCGTGGCGAAGTAGATCTCGCCGGTTGGAGACTCGGTGACGTCGATGACCTGGGCGACGTCATTCATCGTGATGACGATCGGGTCGGGAAACGGCCGCGCGTCGATATCCGGGATGTAGTAAAGCGCGCGCGTCACATATGCGCCCAATAGGTACCCGCGCTTGATCAGCGGATTCGCGCCTGACAGCCGGACGATCCCGGTCGGCGCGACGACCGTCGGGAACGAGTAGAGCGGCGGGATGGCGCCGTCGCAAGGCGGATAGACGTCCCCCGCTGTACACGGCCATCCAAAGAAGCCGCCGCTTTGCGGGACGACGTTGATCTCGTCGTCGGTCACGTCGCCGTTATCGGTGAGGACGACGCGCTTCCCGGCCGGATCCCACGCCATGTCGAACGGATTCCGAAAACCGCTCGCGAACTTCGTGACCGTTCCGTCCGGATCGATGCGAAAGAGTTTTCCGCCGTTCCATGCGGGGTCGGATGCGATGCGCCCGATGCCGAAGTCGCCGATGCCGAAGTAGATCGTGCCGTCAACGAAGATCGGATTGCCGCCGTGATGTTCCGATGAAACCGAGGCGCCCGGATTCGTGATGTCGCTGACGAACGTATGGATGTTCGATTCGCTCCCGTTCCGGAGATCGATGCGTGAGACGACGTGATACGCCTGCATCGGCGTCGTGTAGTGAACGACCGCCGTCTCGTCATCGATCAGCGCCAGGCCGAGGAGACCGGCGTCGCCGCTTGCGTCGGTGTTGACGTGGGCCAGCGGGACGACGGCGCCGGCGCGCATGATCTCGCCGCTCTGCTCCGTGTAGTAGATCGTGCCGTGCGAATCGGTGACCAGCGACGTGAGAGATCCCGGCACGTCTGCCACCTGCTCGATCCGGAAGCCCGGGAGCGTCGTTGCTTGCGTGGGGAGCGAGAGGAGAAGGAGAAAGGGGAAAAAGCGGGCTGGTTTCACTGCTGGCAGCCACAAGAATGATTCGTGCCAGAGCATTCCAGCACCTTAGAATCGCGCCGCACGATGTCGGACAGCAAACCAAACAAGATCGTTCTCCCCTCCGGGCTGACGGTTCTCATCGAGACCCTCCCCTACG
>DASXIH010000593.1:0-8648 GCA_036498125.1 Thermoanaerobaculia bacterium | reverse complement strand
ATGCAGCGCGCCGTAATCCCTCTGGTCCCGGACGAACCTCTCCATCGCCTCGGCCGCCCGCGTCGACAGCGGGCCGACGGCCGCATGGTTGAAGTACGTGAGGTGTTGCGTGACAGGAAAGAGCTCGCGCATGGCAGTCACGAGTATCACACGGACACTTAGAGGGCAGTCAGAATTGGGCGATCTGCGCGAGGTAGGCGTCGTAGTTGCGGCGCATCTCCGCGAGGGAGTCCCCGGCGAACTTGTCGCGCATGGCATCGGCGAGGGCGATGGCGAGCATCGCTTCGCAGACGACGCCGCACGCCGGGACAGCGGTGACGTCGCTGCGCTCCCACTGCGAGCGGTGCGCTTCGCGCGTCTCGATGTCGACCGAGGGCAGTCCGCGGCGGAGCGTCGAGATGGGTTTCATGTAGGCGCGGACGACAACGTCCTGCCCATTCGTCACACCCCCTTCGAGGCCGCCGGCGCGGTTGGACGTCCGCTTGTACGCGCCGTCGAACTCGATCGGATCGTGCACCTCGGAACCGAGACGGCGGGCGTTCGCGACGCCGTCGCCGATCGAGACCGCTTTGACCGCGTGGATCGAGAGGATCGCCTGCGCGATGCGGCCATCGAGCTTCTCGGTCCACTGCACGTACGAGCCGAGGCCGATCGGAATGCCGCGGGCGGCGACGACGATCGTGCCGCCGAGCGTCTCGCCGAGTTCCCGCGCGCGGTCGACGGCCGCAATCATCGCCGGCTCGTGCTCACGGTTGACGGCGCGGAGCGGCGACTCCTCGTCGACGCTCGTGAGCTCGTCCCAGCTCGGCGCGTAATCGGGATCACCGGCATCGCCGACCGAGACGACGCCCGAGCGAATCTCGACGCCGAAGCTGCGCAGCAACTCCTTCGCGATCGCCCCCGCCGCGACGCGTGAGGCCGTCTCGCGCGCCGAGGCGCGCTCGAGGACGTCGCGGAGATCGCGGCGGTCGTACTTCATCCCGCCGATCAGGTCGACGTGACCGGGACGCGGCGCATGCACGCGGCGCTTGGTCGCCTCCGCTTCATCCAGCGACCACGGATCCATGGCGCCGCGCCAGTTCTCGAAATCGCGGTTGCGAATGACGATCGCGATCGGTGAACCGAGCGTCTCGCCGCCGCGAACGCCGCCCGCGATCTCGACCTCGTCCGACTCGATCTTCATTCGCCCGCCGCGCCCGTAACCATGCTGCCGGCGCTTGAGATCGAGATTGATCCGGTCGCGGTCGAGCCGGACGCCCGCAGGCATGCCGGTGACGATGACGGTGAGCTGCGGGCCGTGAGACTCGCCGGCCGAGACGAATGTGAATCGCGACATCGCCGCCATTATGATTGATGGATGCGCACCATCTCGATCCTCGGACTCGTAGCACTCCTTGCGTCCGCGGCGTTCGCGGATCAGTACAAGAAGATCACCCAACTGCGCGATCAAGCGAAAGAGGCAATCGAAGCGGGCCATGCGGATGCGGCTCGCGACCTCGGGCCGCTCATCGACATGTTGCGCACGTCGAAGGACACCGAGGACCAGCAGCACCTCATCGACGCGATCGTCGACCTCGGGCGCGCCAGCGGCACCAGTCCGGCGGCCGTGAAGCAGTACGTCGTAGAGCAGATGACGCCGATCCTCCTTTCGATCGCCTCCAACCGATCGAACACGACGTTCCTCCGTGGCGACGCGATCCTCGGCCTGCGCAACATGGGCGCGTCGCGCGACGCGCTCCAGCAGGTCACCGACATGGCGCTCAAGGATCCGGACGATTACGTCAAGAGCCGCGGCGAGATCCTGCAGAACTACATCGCGTCGATGCCGACGGAGGCGCCGGCAGCGGCGATCAAGCCGAAGAGCGCCGAGGGAGAGAAAGACGCGCTCGAATACCTGCGGACGCGCGAAATCGATGTCTCGCCCGACTCGCTCCATCGCGCAGCGTTCGAATCGAATTACGAGGATGTGAAGCAGTTGCTCAAGGCGGGCGTGCCGGTCGACGGCGAAGGGGGGAACGACACTCCCCTCCTCGCGGCGATGACCGGCTGTACACGCGAGGGCGAGACGGACCTCGTCGTCAACGTCGTCGATCTGCTCGTCACCAAGGGCGCCGACCTGAAGAGAAAAGACGACAACGCGAACACCCCTCTCATCACCGCGGCGCAGTACTGCGGCGCTCGCGTCGTCAATCGCCTCATCGCAGGGGGCGCCGATGTGAACGCCATGAACGGCAGCAGCATGACCCCGCTCATGATCGCGCTGGTGATGGGCCGCTTCGACGCCGCCGATGCGCTCGTCGCAAAGGGGGCGAAGCTCAACGCGCAGCAGGCGGAGGTCATGAAGAACAGTGTGAGCGACGCGCGCGGGAAGGCGATTATCGCGAAGGCGACCGCGAAAAAGAAGTGACGCGGACCTACATCCATCCGAGGCGCCGGGCGGCGCCGAAGATGAGATAGACGCCCAGAACGACGACGAAGATACCGAAGATCAGGCGGAGGTACGGGCCGGGCAGACGGTTCGCGAAGAAGGCGCCGATTCCGCCGCCGACGATCATCGCGACGGCGATGTAGAGCGCGGCGCGGATGTCGACGTTATCGTTCCGGTAGTACTCGATCACGGCGGCGATGCCGACGGGAGGGAGAAGCACGGCGAGGCTCGTTCCAGTCGCGCGGTGTTGGGTGAACTTGGCCCAGTAGACGAGCAGCGGCACGACCACGATGCCGCCGCCGATGCCGAAAAATCCGGCGGCGATGCCCGAGAGCGCTCCGATGAGGATGAACCGGAGCGCCGCGCTCATGACTGCGGCGCGATCTCCTGCTCGTTACGCCGGGCGAGCATCACGGCTCCGATGATCACGATCACGACGCTGATGAGCTGTGCGACGGTGAACGGTCCGAGGAAACGGTCGTCCTTCGCGCGGACGATCTCCACCAGGAACCGCTCGATGCCGAGGAGGATCAGGAAGAGCGCGAACGCGTTGCCTTTGCGATGCGGGTTGGACTCGAGGCGCATGAGAATCAGGAACATCAGGAACGCGGAGAGCGACTCGTAGATCTGCGTCGGGTGCACCCTCAGCACCGCCTCGTCCGGGATCGTGGGATTCACGTGAACGCCGAACTCGCGGAGCGAGTAGGCGGTCGTCGGGGGCGAGCCTTTCGGGAAGGCGATACCCCACCAGCCGTTCGTCGGAGCGCCGTAGTCGTCGCCGACGAGGAAACAGCCGATGCGTCCGAGGGCGTAACCGATCGCGAGTGCCGGCGCGGTGGCGTCGGCGGCGGTCAGGAAGTCGACCTTATTGCGAAGAATCACGAACGAACAGGCGATGGCGCCGCCGATCAATCCCCCGTACCAGACGAGACCCGCGCGGGAGAAGAGCTCCGCCCACGAGTGATAGAGGATGGCGTAGTAGACCTTCGCGCCGACGATGCCGCCGATCGCCGCCGCCATGACGATCGTCGACGCGAGATCGTCGGTGAGGCCGTACCGCCGGAACTGCCGCGTGAGCACCCATCCGGCGGCGACGAACGCCAGGAACATCATGAGGCCGAAGGTGGTGATTTCGAAGTTGCCGAATTTTACGAGTGTCGGATACACGCGTGGATCATAGTGGGATTACGCCCCGACGCGCTCCAGGCTCGCCTTCTGGTCGCTGATGAAGCGGAAGACGTCGACCTTTCCCGCGGCGTCGAGGTGCTGCGAGACTTCGAAGAGCTCGACGGAGAGGAGCGTATTCAGCCCTTCGTCGAGGGCGGCCTTGCGGCGCTCGAACGGGAGCTCGGAGATGTTCGCGATGAGCATGTTCTCGTCGAAGCGGCCGTACTGATCGAAGAAGACGCCGCTCCAGAGATCGTCGCCCTCCGCCTGCTGCAGCGCGGTCATGAAGATGTCGCGCGCCTGCTCCTCCCCCACCGCCGACTGCAGCGCGTCGTAGAGCCGCCCGAACATGTCATTGTAGGTGGAGATCACCTTCAGCAGCTCCGGCGAGTCCTCCACGTCGAGGAACACCGGGCGGAACGACTTCTCCTCCGGCGCCGGCTCGATGAGCCGCGCCGAGACGAGCTGGAAGAGGATGCGGGTGACGTCGAACTCGGTGAGGTCGTTCGAGGTCGCGATGAGCTCGCGCACGCTTCTCATGCCGTCGATATCGTTGTACACGCCGATCTCGGAATCGCTCATCTCGAGCGCATCGAAGTCGGGCGCGACTCCCGGAATCTTCATGAAGACGAGGTCGAGGTTCGGGACCTTCTCGCGGATGCGCGCCGACTCGTCGAGCCGGCGGATGCCTTCCATGATCACGCTCGAGGTATTGAGCGACAGGACGATTTTCTCGCCCGAGATCTCCTCCATGCTCTCGACGAACTCGAACGACCCCGACTGCCAGTGGAAGAGCGAGTAGATGATGTCGAGCGCCTGGTTCTTGACGCCCCACCAGAGGTCTTTCGGCGAGATGGCGCCCATCTGCACGAGCAGCTTGCCATGGCGCAGCTGCGGCGTGACGCGGCGCTTCGACTCCTCGTACTGCTGCTGCGAGATCTTGCCGTTCCGGAGCAGGAACAGGCCGAGGGAGTCTTCCGGAGAGTTCGAGGTGGCGAAGACGATGTCGCCGTCCTTCCAGACGAGCGTCCGCTCCATCGCGCCGAGGCGAAGGACGAGCTTGCCGCTGCGCCGGATCATCGAAACGAAGCTCAGAACGTCCGGGAGCTGGACGCGGGACATATCGCCCTGAAGGATGGGGGACTCGGACATCGGACGCCGTATTTCACCACAGAGGCATCAACTTTTTCGCACGCGGGGGAGAACATCCCGCAAAACCGCGACGACCGTCTCGATCTCGCCGGGGGTGGTGAAACGGCTGAGGGAGAAGCGCACGGTTGCCCGGGCTTCCTTCTCCGGCAACCCCATCGCGATGAGGACGTGCGACGGCTCGATCCGTCCCGACGAGCAGGCGGAGCCGGTTGAAGCGGCTACGCCGTTGAGATCGAGGGCGATCACGATTCCCTCGCCGTCGGCGCCATGGAACGTGACGTTCGACGTATTCGGGACGCGGTCGGCCGCAGCGCCGTTGACGGTGACATTCAGCTCGGCGATCGACGACTCGAAGCGGTCGCGCAGCGCACGCACCTCGCGTTTGAACTCCGACTCGCCCGCCAGCGTCGCCGCGACGCCGAAGGCTGCGGCGAGGGGAACATTCTCCGTCCCGGCGCGGCGGCGGCGCTCCTGCGCACCGCCGAAGAGATGCGCCTGCATCTTCGTGCCGCGGCGGACGTAGAGCGCGCCGATACCCTTCGGCGCATGAATCTTGTGCGCGGAGAGCGACAGCGTGTCGACGCCGAGTTGCTGCACGTCGACGTCGATCTTCCCCGCGGCCTGCACGGCGTCGCAGTGCATGTGGACGCCGCGCTCGCGGCAGACGCGCGCGATCTCCGCGACCGGCTGAACGGCGCCCGTCTCGTTGTTCGCGAGCATCACGGTGACGAGCCGCGTGTCGTTGCGGATGGCGTCGATGACGCCTTGCGCATCGACGACACCGTTTCGTGACGGCGGCACGAACACGACGTCATGTCCGCGGCGGCGCAGCTCTTCCACGGGCTGGAGCACCGAAGGGTGCTCGATGGCCGTTGTCACGATGTGATGAATTCCGAGTGTGGAGACCGCGCCGAAAATCGCAGCGTTGTTAGACTCGGTGCCGCCGCTGGTAAAGACGATCTCGCGCGCGGAGGCACCAACGAGTCGAGCCACCGACTCTCGCGCGTCCTCGATCACCTGCCGTGCGGTCTGGCCTTCTTTATGAATGGACGAGGCGTTACCGAAGACGTTGCGCAGCATCGTATCCAGCGTGGAAAGCACGTCCGGGTGAATTGCCGTCGTCGCGTTGTTATCCAGATAGATGCGCATTCGAGGACACTCATGAACAGGATCGCGGTCGTAGTTGTTGCAGTCGCTCTCGCCGCACCCATCATCGCCCAGACCGATCCACCGGCGAAGCAGGATCCGCAGCCGCAGCCGGCCGCCGCCTCGAAGCAGAAAGACTCGACCGCCGATCCGGGCATCCGCAAGCTGTCGCGCCGCGAGCGGAAAGACCGCATCAAGAACCTCTCCGAGAAGTACCAGAAATTCCTCGAGGACGTCGAGCCGATCATCATGCCGCAGGAGACGGACACATTCCTGATCCTCGAGACCGACGCGCAGCGCGACGCCTGGATCATCGAGTTCTGGCGCCGCCGCGACAAGGCGGCCGGCACGACCAACAACTCCTTCCGCGACGTCTACTACGCGCGCATCGACGAAGCGCGCGACAAGTTCAAGCACCTTTCCAACGACCGGGCGCACATGTTCCTGCTGCAGGGGCCGCCCAACGAGATCGTGGTGCCGAACTGCGGCACGATGCTGCAGCCGATCGAGATCTGGAAGTACTTCTTCATCCCGGGCTTCGGCCACGACGTCCGGCTCCTCTTCTACATCCCGCGCCGGCAGAGCGAGTACCGGCTCTGGGCGCCGATCATGGGCAACGATGCGCTCGCGGAGCTGGTGTCGCAGGACGTCGAGGCGACGAGCCAGAGCACCGATCCGTCGCAGCTGGCGAACAGCGTCTTCAACAGCCGCGTCGCGGGCGAGTTCAACGTCTCGCAACTGCAGTACTACTGCGGCACGAGCTACGACGAGCTGATGCGCGCCATCGCGCAGAGCCAGCTCAACTCGACCGACCTCGTGACGAAGGTGTGGGATCCGCCGCCGGTCGATCCGGAGTCGATGCACAACACGCTGCGATCCGTCGTCATCGCGAATCCGAACGCGCCGAAGATCCCCGCGGAGTTGAAGGTCACCTATCCGGCGAAACAAGGGAGCCGCACGGACGCGCAGCTCACCGTCCTGATTCCGCGCGACAAAGCGACGCCGACGGAGGTCAACGGGACCTCCACCTACAGCTTCGACGTCACCGGCGAGGTGCTCAAAGACGACCAGATGTTCGAGAACTTCCGCTACCGGTTCGACTTCCCCGCCGATGCGAAGGTCGACAAGTTCCCGCTCGTCATCGACCGCCTGCTGCGTCCGAACACCTACAAGGCGCGCGTCCGCGTGACCGACGCTCGGTCCGGCGCCGAGGCGATCGTCGAGAGCAAGCTCGAAGTGCCGGAGATCTTCGAGAGCGCGGTAGCCAAGCAACAGAAGGCGGAGGCCACCGCCCAGCTCACGACCATCCGCGACGTCATGGAGTCGAACGAGACGAGCCTCCGCATCGTCCCGCTCACCGAGGAGTTGCTCTCTGGCTTCCAGCACATCGAGACGATCGCGTTCGGCGAGAAGATCAAAGGCGTCGAGTTCTATCTCGACGGCCGCAAGGTCATGACCAAGCGCCAGCCGCCGTACGACCTCGATCTCGACTTCGGCAACGTGCCACGCGCGCACAACATCCGCGCCGTCGCGATCGACGACAAGGGAGGCATCATCACCGGCGACGAGGTCGTCGTGAACACCGGCACGGACCCGTTCCGCGTCCGCATAGTCTCCCCGCGCGTGGCGATGAACCTTCACGGCGAGACGAAGGTGGAGATGTCCGTTCGCACGCCCGAGGGCAAGCGCCTCGACAAGCTCGAGCTCTACTACAACGAGACCCCCGTCGCGACGCTCTACGGACCGCCGTACGTGCAGACGATCAACATCCCGCAGAACACAGGGGTCGCGTATCTCCGCGCGGTCGCCACGCTCAAGGACGACCCGACGCCGCCGATCGAAGACGTCGTGATGATCAATACGCCGCAGTTCATGGAAGAGGTGAACGTCCATCTCGTGGAGCTGCCGACGACGGTCATTGCGAACGGCCACCCGCTCAACACCCTCGGCGAGGCGGCGTTCAAGGTCCTCGACGAAGGAAAGCCGGTGAAGATCGCGAAGTTCGAGCACGTCGCGAACCTCCCCCTCTCGATCGGCATGGCGGTCGACACCTCCGGCTCGATGCAGCCGCGGATGGGCGAGGCGCAGCGTTCGGGCGCGGAGTTCTTCAAGAACGTGCTCAAGCCGGCCGACAAGGCATTCCTCGTCGCATTCGACTCGCAGCCGCAGCTGATCCAGAAGTGGTCGACGAAGCTCAGCGATCTGAACGCGGGACTCTCCAAGCTGCGCGCCGAGGAGTCGACGGCGCTCTACGACGCGATCGTCTACTCCCTCTACAACTTCCTCGGCGTCAAGGGACAGAAAGCGCTCGTTGTGATCACCGACGGCGCCGACACGTCGTCGAAGTTCTCGTTCGATCAGGCGGTCGAGTACGCCCGTCGCACGGCGGTGCCAATCTACGCGATCGCCATCGGGATGCGGCCGACCGACATCGACGTCAAGTACAAGCTCGCGAAATTCTGCAGCGAGACCGGCGGGAACATGTACACGATCGAGAACGCCTCGCAGCTCGGCGCGATCTACAGGGACATCCAGAACGAGCTCCGCTCGCAGTACGTCCTCGGCTTCTACCCGCCCGACGGCGTGAAGCCGGGGAGCAAGTGGCACGAGGTGAGTGTGCAGGTGAGCGAAGGCCGAGCGAAGACGATCCACGGCTACTATCCGTGATGTCGTGAAATCGATCGCGCTCGCGGTCCTCATCAGCTTCTGTGCGGCGCCGGCAATCCTGCCGGCGCCCGCGCCTGAGCTCTCAAAG
>DASXIH010000592.1:0-7908 GCA_036498125.1 Thermoanaerobaculia bacterium | reverse complement strand
TCGTCCGGAATCACCGACACCCGGGCGCCGCGCGGAATCGTCTTCGCCGCGCGCTGCAACACGAGCACCTCGCGGTGCACCTCATGTTCGCGCGGCCCGAGGTGATCGACGATCGTCGCCGGGCGCTCGAAATAGGGTCCGCCGCCGCGTTTCAGACGCACGACCGTCGCCGCGGCGAGCAGAACGCAGGCGGCGACGACGAGAGAGCGCTGCACGCTCAGATCTCGCGGAAGATGTACGGCCGGAGGACGTCGAGATTCTCGTCGAGCTTCTTCGCGTCGAGATACCGCAGCGTCGCGGCGACCGAGGAGAGAAGCGAGTTGCCGTCCTGCGGCGTGTAGCAGAAGCCGACCACGCGGCGCGGCGTCGGCATCGCGAGCGTCGAGAGCGGCATCACGGTCTGCGACAGGATGCGGCCGTAGTAGCCGTGATCGCGGCCGAACGAAAAGATCTGGTTCACCGACCGCTTGCTCGTCACCGCCACCCGCGGGTTGTTGCGCAGCGACGCGCGCACTTCCTCCAGCGTCATGTCGTGCCCGAGGTCCAGCGTGAACCAGAGCGTGTGCATGTACTGCGTGTTGATCTTGATCGCCGAGGAGAAGAGCTTGAGGCGATCGCCGGTCGTCTGGAAGATGTGGTACGCGTCGCGTGCGTGATGCGTCCCGAACTCCGGATCGTCGTGCTTGCCGGCCTGCGGCGAGGCGATGAACGCCTTCGCGTCGGAGACGTCGTTTGCGCGGCGCATGCAGACGAACTGCGCGTGATCGAGGCTGATCTTCCCCGTCTTGTCGCTGGCGATCGTCTTCACCAGGACGGAGATGTTGTGCGTGTTGCACGAGACGACCTGGACGTACTTTTCGTCCGGGCTCTGCACGTGATCGTTAATGCCTAGGGCGTACGGCTTGCCGAAGCCGAACTCGGAGCCCTGCGCCAGGAACCCCCGCGGCCCCTTGATGCGCTGGTAGCAGTTGACCTTGTTCTCGTTGCCGGCCGGCGTGCAGTCGACGACGACCGTGGCGCGCTCGACCGCCTCATCGGCGTCGTAGGAGACGCGGTGACCGAGGCGTGCGAAATCATCGCGCGCCTGCTCGTCGGCGGCGAAGCGCGCGCCGCGGTGCAGGAGCGAGTTGATCATCGCACGGTCTTCGCCGTTCGGCGTCCGCTTGTGGAACGTCACCTCGTCGATGCCCCACTTCTCCTTGAAGTCGCAGAACATCGCAATGAGCGGCTCTCCGATGGTCCCGGTCCCGACGACGTGAACGATGTTTTTGTTCGCCATGCGAGCGCGGATTGTAGCGGACGAGGTTGCCGGGACGCGAGGCTCCGAGGTTGACCCGCGAAACGCGCTTTCGGTTCGAATTGTTCGAGTAGACTCGCGCCCCCATGGCCACCGGGAAACCCGACTCCGGCGAGAAGCTGATCGCCTCGAACAAGAAGGCGTTCCACGACTACCACGTCCTCGACAAGTACGAGGCGGGGATGCAGCTCACCGGCACCGAGGTCAAGTCGCTGCGGGATCGGGGGGCGACGCTCAAGGACAGCTACGTCATCTTCAAAGCGGGGGAGGCGTTCCTCTTCGGCGCCCACATCTCGCCTTACTCCCACGGCAACCGCGAGAACCACGATCCCGAGCGTACGCGGCGACTGCTGCTCCATCGCCGCGAGATCGAGAAGCTCGAGGCGTCGGTGGTCGAGAAGGGACTCACGATCGTTCCCCTCCGCCTTTACTTCAAAGGGGGCCGCGTGAAGGCCGAGATCGCAGTGGTCCGCGGCAAGAAGCTGTACGACAAGCGGGAGACGGAGAAGAAGCGCGAGGCGGACCGGGAGGCGGCGGTGGCGATGAAGAGGGTCAGAGGGTAGTTCGAGGACTGTGTCTTTCTCGCCACACTCCTGACGCCACCGCACCACACAATCCCACAAATCCGGTAACACGCCCGAATCATCTAACGTACTCACTCACAAGCACGTTACGCCTGATTCGACGGCCTCTGCCGTACGTGGCACCTCCCCTGCTCAACGCGGAAGCGGAACATGTACGTACAGCGCGCCACAGTAAAGTCAAACGTCAGCATTGCCGGGATTGGGCTCCACTCCGGCATCTACACCACCGTCGAGCTCCAGCCGGCTCCCGCGGGCAGCGGAATCACGTTCGTCCGCACCGATCTCGATGGACTCCGCATTCCGGCGTTGCAGGCGTCGACCACCGCGCTCGACTACGCGACGACGGTCGGCAAGGACGACGTCTCGGTCGGCACCGTCGAGCACCTCCTCGCCGCGATCGTTGCCTGCGGTGTCACCGACGTCGACATCCTGATCGACGGCGTCGAAGTCCCCATCATCGACGGCAGCGCCCTTCCATTCGTGCACCTCATCGACGCGGCCGGCGTTCGCACGCTCGGAGCCGACATCCGGGTCCTCCGTCTCCGCGAGCCGATCGAGATCGTCGACGGCGCGAAGAGCATCCGCATCAATCCCGCCAATCGCCTCAGCATCAAATACAAAATCGACTTCGACCATCCGGTGATCGGGCGCCAGTCCGTTCACTTCGACTTCCACCACGACAGCTTCCTCAAGAAGATCGCCCCGGCGCGCACGTTCGGCTTCATGAAGGACGTGGAGAAGATGCGCGCCGCCGGTCTCGCGCGCGGCGGCTCGGTCGAGAACGCGATCGTCCTCGACGAACGCGGCGTCATGAACGGCCCGCTCCGCTATCGCGACGAGTTCGTGCGCCACAAGGTGCTCGATCTCATCGGCGATCTCGCCCTGATCGGCCGTCCGATCGTCGGCGAGATCGTCGCCAGCCGCGGCGGCCACGCCCTCCACTCGCGCTTCGTCGAGAAGATTCTCGCGGTCGCCGACGAGATGGAAGAGTCGTTCGATGCCGTGACGACTTCCGAGCCTGCGGGAAGCTTCGCGTAACCCATCCTGTTCGCCGGTGTGGTAAAAAAGCCACACACACACGTGCGAACTCTTGTCCTTACATTGACTTTCGCGCTCTTCGCGACCGCTGCCGCGGCGCAGGAGCCGGATCCCGACATCCGGAATCTCTCCGCGGTCGCGAACGCCGGGAACGTCTCAGTCCGTTTCAACCTGATCAACGCGTTCGCCGACCACGACCTCGTCTCGGCGCTGCAGAGCGGACTTCCGACGAGCTTCAGCTACATCGTCGAGATCTTCCACGACCGGCCGAAGTGGTGGGACGAAGGGATCTCCCGCACGCGGATCGAGGTGGTAGCGACGTTCAACTCCGTCACGCGCGAATACCTCCTCAGCTATCGTCGCGACCGGAAACTCGTCCGCTCCGAGGCGTTCAGCGATCTCGAGTCGCTGGAGCGCCGTATGACGGCGATCGACGAGCCGAACCTCTTCCCGATCGGCGGCCGGCGCTTCTACAAGCTGAAAGTCCGCGTGAAGGCCGACTTCGGCCGCGTCTTCCTCTTCTACATCTTCCCGTCGTCCAACTCGACGCGCTGGCGTGAGGTGCGCGTCGCCTCCGAAAGCAAGCCGTGAAAGCGCGCGAGCTCGTCTACCGCTACCGGAAGGACCCGCGGTTCATCGTCACGGTGCCGCTGCTGGTGCTGGCGGCGACGTCGCTCGTCTACTACGTCGTTCAGCGCGCGAAAGAGCTGTCGCCGGAAGCGCTGAGCAACCGGCTGCTCCTCTTCGTCCTCTGGAACATCAACGTTCTCCTGATCGTCGGTATCCTCTTCGTGCTCCTGCGCGGCATCGTGAAGCTGGTGCTCGATCAGCGGCGCGGACTGATCGGATCGCGGTTCCGGACGAAGCTCGTCGTCACGTACATCGCGACGTCGCTGCTGCCGATCATCATCCTCTTCGTCGTCGCGACCGACCTGCTCAACATCTCCATCGACCGCTGGTTCAACACGCCGGTCCGGAAGATCCTGCAGAACGGCGATGCGATCGCGCAGATGGCGCAGGACCAGTCCGGCTCCATCGCCGCCGGCGCCGCGCGCGAGATCGCGTCGACGCCCGCCATCGCCGACGCGGACCGGATGGACGCCGTCATGCTGCACGTCCGCGAGTTCCACAACGTCGACGTCGTCGGCCTCTACCACAACGGCGTTCTTGTGAAGTCGTTCGCCGATCCGCGCGCGCCGATCCAGGAGCTCTCCGAACCGCCCCAACGCTTCTTCGACGAGGTGGCGCAGAAGGGGACGGCGATGAAGATCGACGTCGCGCCGAGCGGGAAGTGGATCCGCTCCGCCGTTCGCGTCGGCACCGGAGCCGATGTCGCCGTGGCCGCGGTGTTCATCCCGAACACGATGAGCCGGCTGCTCGACGAGTCGATCGTCGCGCACCAGGACTTCCAGCAGCTCGACTCGCAACGCCAGACGCTGAAGGCGTCGCAGACGTCGCTCTTCCTCGCCGTGACGCTCGCGATCCTCTTCGGCACGCTCTGGACGTCGATCTACGCCTCGCGCCGCATCACCGTGCCGATCAAGGCGCTCGCCGAAGCGACGGCAACGCTGGCCGAAGGCGGCTACGGACACCGCGTCGACGTCGAGGCGACGGACGAGGTGGGACGGCTGATCGATTCCTTCAACGACATGTCGGCGCAGCTCGCCAATCAGCGGACCGCCCTGACGAAGACGAACCAGCGGCTCGACAGCGAACGTGCGTTCATGCTCACGGTGCTCGACAGCGTCGCCACCGGCATCCTGGCGTTCACCGACGAGCTGGCGCTCCTCAGCATCAACCGGGCGGCGGTCGCGATGCTCGACCTCGACCACACGCCGGCGTCGCGCTCCGATTTGCACGAGCTGCTCTCCGGCGATCTCGCGCCGTTGGCGAGCGCGATCGGCGAGATGACGTCGACCTCGCGCACCTCGCGCCCGCGCGAGGTCACCCTCATCCGCGGCGGCGAGCTCCGCTATCTCGAGCTCTCAGTCGCCCGCCTCGGCACGCTCGGCTGGGTGCTCGCCATCGAAGACTCGACGCAGCTGATGCAGGCGCAGAAGCTCGCGGCGTGGAACGAGGCGGCGCGCCGCATCGCCCACGAGATCAAGAACCCGCTGACGCCGATCCAGCTCTCCGCCGAGCGGATCGCGAAGAAGTACGGGAACGAGCCGGCGATCGAAGAGGGCTGCCGCACCATCATCAACGAAGTCGGACAGCTCACGCGAATGGTCGACGAGTTCGCGCGGTTCGCGCGCATGCCGGCCGTCCACCTCGAGCACGCGCCGCTCGCCACGAACCTGCAGCAGGCGGCGAGCCTCTACAGCAGCGTGAAGCCGGGAGTGAGCGTCGCGGTCGACGCCGACCCGGAGATCTCGCTGCTGATGGACCCGGAGCAGATCCGCCGTGCGGTCGGCAACCTGCTGAAGAACGCGGTCGAGGCGACCGAGAGCGGCGAGATCCGCGTCTCCGCCCGCCGCAAGGCGCAGCGTGTCGTCATCGAAGTCGCCGATCCCGGCCGCGGCGTTCCCGACCGCGACAAGGAGAAGCTCTTCCTCCCGTACTTTTCCACGAAGGGCCGCGGCACGGGCCTCGGACTCGCCATCGTGCACCGCATCGTCCGCGATCACGACGGCAACATCAGCGTTCACGACAACCAACCGCGCGGTACGCGGTTCCACATCGAGCTTCCCGCGTAACTGACATGGCCAAAATCCTCATCATCGACGACGAAACCTCCATCCGCACCACCCTCGCGCACATCCTCGAGGACGAAGGGCACCGCACCGTCCTCTGCGAGTCGGGGGAGGAGGCGATCGCGCAGTTCGCGCGCGACGAATACGACCTCGCGATCCTCGACCTCTGGCTCCCCGGCATCGACGGCATGAGCGTGCTGGAGCGGATGCGCAGCAGCTCCGCGCCGCCAGTCATCGTCATCTCCGGCCACGGCAACGTCGACACCGCGGTCCGCGCCACGCGCCTCGGCGCGTACGACTTCCTCGAAAAGCCGCTCTCACTCGAGCGCGTGCTGCTGACGGTCAATCACGCTCTCAGCGACAGCAAGCTCCGCGAACAGGTCCGCGACCTGCGGCAGCAATTCACCCTCGAAGAGCTCCTCATCGGCGAGAGCGATCCGATGAAGAAGCTCGACCAGCAGATCCGCAGCGCGGCGGCGGCCGCCTCGCGCGTGCTGATCACCGGCGAGAACGGCAGCGGCAAGGAGATCGTCGCGCGGACGCTGCACCGTCTCTCGCCTCGCGCCGACCAGCAGTTCGTCGACGACAACTGCGCCGCGATCCCCGAGGAGCTGATCGAGTCGGAGCTCTTCGGCCATCGCAAGGGGGCGTTCACCGGCGCCATCGACGACCGCAAGGGTAAGTTCGAGCTCGCCGACGGAGGCACGCTCTTTCTCGACGAGATCGGCGACATGAGCCTCAAGACGCAGGCGAAGGTGCTGCGCGTCCTGCAGGAGCAGACGTTCCAGCGCGTCGGCGGCCAGCAGACGATCAAGGTCGACGTTCGCGTGATCGCGGCCACCAACAAGGACCTCGAGTCGGAGATCGGCAGCGGCTCGTTCCGCAGCGATCTCTATTACCGCCTCAACGTCATTCCAATCGAAGTCCCGCCGCTCCGAGCGCGTGGCAACGACATCGTCCATCTAGCCGAGCACTTCCTCCGCCGCTTCGCCGCCGAGACCGGCGCACCGCGTAAGAAGATGTCGTCCGGCGCCGCGTCGAAATTGCGCGGCTACGCGTGGCCGGGAAACGTCCGCGAGCTGCGCAACGTCATCGAGCGCCTCGCCATCCTCCTCCCCGGCGACACGATCGAACCGGAGGACTTCCACCTCGGCGCGAGAACCGAGATGAGCACCACCGCCATCGGCCCACACCTGACGCTGAAAGAAGCGCGCGCCGAGTTCGAGAAGCAGTACATCCTGACGCGCCTCCGCGAGTTCGCCGGCAACATCAGCCGCACCGCCGACGCCCTCGGCATGGAGCGCTCGAACCTCCATCGCAAGCTCCACGCATACGGAATTCGCGTCGAGCGACCGTAGCGTTCGTTCCTATCCCTCTCCCTACGGGAGAGGGTGGCGCGAAGCGCCGGGTGAGGGGCGTGCAACTCGCCAAACTCGGAATTCGAGGCAGGCGTCCTCCGTTAGCCGCCTTGACTGCACCGGAGGGTTTCACTACCCTTCGCGAGCTTCATCGCAAGCGGGCATAACTCAGTTGGTAGAGTGCAACCTTGCCAAGGTTGATGTCGCCAGTTCGAGTCCGGTTGCCCGCTCCAAAACGCACCTATTCAGGGCCGCGCGAGCGGCCCGTTTCGTTAGTGCGGAACCTCAGGCCCGCTGACGATATCCGGGGAAGGCAGCGGTTCGCCACTGCCTTCTGTCAATGACGGAGTGCCCGTTGCATCGCCGACGTCGTGAGCTTGTTCCGGGGGGTGCGGCGGTACGGGTGGCGGTGTTGCCGGCCGAGACTTCATGTACTGTCGCAAGAGTCCGAAAGTCAGCTTTAGATTCTCCTCGCCAGCAATGTCCATGAAGACGAAGACGAGCGATATCGCTTTGAGCGAGTGCGTCATCTGTTCTTCCGTCAGCGTCTTCAGCTTTTCTGTCGTCGCGTTGTAAGCCTTGATCTCGTCATCTCCGAGGCGCTGAAAAGCCACCAGCGAGGCGAGAAGGAAATCAGCAGCAGCATCGAAGTCGGTGATCTCTTGCGAGAAGCGAAATGCCATCGCGTGACGCTCGATGGCCCTCTCACGATCGATGGTGCGATCTACGAGTCTTAGGAAGGCGGTAATCAGGACCTCAGGACCGATCGCGTTGCCATCTTCGCTACGGAGAACGAAGATTTTCGAGCGAAAGACGACCAGCGCTCCGAACCCCGCCATGATTGCGCGGATGTAGACATCCTTCGGGAGGAGTGGGAAATTCGCCGCGTATCGTTGCACGACCCCGAAAGCTAGTAACGCGATCACCCCGTTGACGAC
>DASXIH010000591.1:0-7953 GCA_036498125.1 Thermoanaerobaculia bacterium | reverse complement strand
CGCCGATCGGGTTCGGGCGGTCGAGGACAATCACCTCGGTGCCGGTCTTCGCCGCCACCTCCATGCAGAACTTCATCGTGTAGACGAAGGTGTAGTAGCGCGCGCCGACGTCCTGCAGGTCGACGACGAGCGCGTCGAGGTCGGCGAGCCACTCCGGCTTCGGGCGCAGCTTCTCCTTCGCCGCCTCGAGGTCGGTCAGGTCGTGCGACGTCGTCACGGCGTACAGCGAGTGCACCTCGGTGCCTGCCGCTGCGTCGCGCTCCTGCGTCGCCCCTTCCATGTCCTGCATCACGCCCCAGTAGCCGTGCTCCGGACCGAACATCCGCGCGAGGTTGCATCCTTCGATGCGGCGGAGGATGTCGGCGGCGCGGAGGAGATCGCGCGAGACGGCGGCCTGATGGCTCAGCAGGCCGATGCGTTTGTTGCGCACAGGCGATCCATCGCGCGCAATGACGTCGAGGCCGGTCAGGACTTCATTCACGGATGTTTCTCCACGCGCGCTCCGGTCAGTAGCTCGAGTGCGTGTGGAATCAGGTGCAGGATCACGCGGAGGCATTCGGTCGCTCCATTCACGCTGCCAGGAAGATTCACGACCAGTGCCGTTCCGCGCGTTGCAGCGCCTGCGCGCGAGAGCGGTCCCATCCTGGAGGTCGTGCGCATCACTTCGCCGAACCCCGGCAGCGTCCGCTCGCAGACGCGCTGCGTCGCCTCAGGGGTGACGTCGCGCGGCGCAATGCCGGTGCCGCCGGTGGTGACGACGAGCCGTGCGCCGTCGCCGGTCGCGTTTTCGATCGCGCTCGCGATGGCGTCGACGTCGTCCGGAACGATCGTCACCGCATCGACGGCAAAGCCGTTCTCTTCGAGCAGCGCGCGAACGGCTGGTCCGGAGCGGTCTTCGCGCTCGCCGCGCGATGCGGCGTCGCTGCAGGTGATGACGCGCGCGATCACGCGGGTGATTCTAGCCTCGAGGGACGCGCGCCGGCGCAGCTCATCTTCGCGTCGACCCGTGCCGAGGTCACGCGAATGCCGAGGAGGAGGAGAGGCCGCGCCGCGCGCATCGATCTTGATACGCGGATAATCGCGCGTCTATCTATGAAGCGTACCGACTTTGCCTACGAACTGCCGCCGGAGCGCATCGCGCAGGAGCCGCGCGAGCGCGGTCGCTCGCGGATGATGGTCGTCACTTCGTCGCACATCGAGCACCATACCTTCGACTACTTCCCGAACCTCCTGACTCCGGACGATGTGCTCGTCATCAACGACACGCGCGTCATCCCGGCGCGGCTGTATGCGAGACCGAAAGGGCAGATGAAGAACCCGATCGAGTTTCTGCTGACGCGGCAGCTCGATGACGCGATGTGGGAATCGTGGTGCAAGCCGGCGAAGCGCGTACGGACCGGCGACCGTGTCGAATTCTCCGACGCGCTGGCAGCGACGGTGATGGAGAAGCGCGATGACGGCACAGTCGTGATCCGCTTCGAAGGCGACACGGAGGAGATCGAGCGGATCGGGATTCCGCCGCTGCCGCCGTACATCGCGCGCGAGCAGCCGCGCGATTCCGACCGCGATGCGTACCAGACCGTTTACGCCAATGCGCGCGGCGCGATCGCGGCGCCCACCGCGGGGCTGCACTTCACGCAGGAGATCTTGGACGAGATCGCGTCACGCGGAGTCGAGATCGTGCGCGTGACCCTGCACGTCGGCATCGGGACATTCAAGCCGGTGAAGGTCGACGATGTCGCCGAGCATCGGATGGACACCGAGCGCTACGAGATCACGCCCGCCGCCGCTGTGCGCCTAAACTCCGCGGTCGACGCAGGCAGGAACATCGTCGCCGTCGGCACGACCACAGTCCGCACGTTGGAGAGCGCAATCCGCGAAGGCGACGGCCGCTTTCAACCCGGCTGGCGCGAGACATCGATCTTCATCACGCCCGGCTTCGAGTTCCGCGCAGTCCGCAAGCTCCTCACGAACTTCCACCTCCCCGAGTCGACGCTCCTCATGCTCGTCAGCGCCTTCGCAGGGATCGAGACGATTCGATCCGCCTACGCCGAGGCGATCCGGGAGCAGTACTTCTTCTACTCTTACGGCGACTGCATGGTGCTTACGGGTGACTAGTCACTGGTTACTAGTCACTAATCACCAGTGACCAGTCACCAGTACGTCGTCGTCACGGCGCAGTCGCCGAGGACGACGGCTTGGCAGGCGAGGCGCTCGCCGGGGGCGAGGTTGCGTTGCTTCGATACGCGTTCTTCTACGGACGTCGGCGCGCTGAGGTTTTCGGCGCCCTCCACGACGCGGACCGTGCAGCGGGCGCAGATGCCGATGCCGCCGCAGGAGTTGCCGAGCGGGACGTTGGCACGGCGCGCGGCGTCGAGCAGCGTTTCGTTCGCTTTCGCATCGGCGGACTTGTCGAGAGGGACGAATCGGACGTTCACAGGGAGTTGATCGAACGGCTAGAAACTTTCGCGGGCCGCGAGCGTCTATTACACCAGACATGGAGGATGTGATGAGAGCGAGCAAAGACACGCAAGAGCCGAACGCGGTACTGGCAACAGCTGACCAGATTCTCAGCGTGCTGCCGGAAGGCAGCGTCATGCGAGTCTGCTCCGACGACCGCGACGCGTTGCGGTATGCGGTCCGAGCCGCGGGGCTGAAGCTCCGCCACGTCACGCTCAGCCGCGCCTCGCTGCGCCGCCTCGCCGACGACCCGCAGTCCGCCATCAAGATCGACTACCTCCGCCGCGACATCGAGCGGAGCGCGAAACGGCGGGAGTCGTTCCAGTACCCGCGGCAGATCCGCCGCGCCACGAAGCGGGTGAAGGCGGGCCTGGCGCTGCGTCCCTGGGTCCTTGCGTCGGTGATGTGAGGGCGACGGGTTACTGGTGACTGGCCATTAGTCACTGGTTCCCTCCCAGTGACCAATGGCTAGTAACCAGTAACCCTTGTAACCGTTTTGCTTACGAATCGTAGGCAGAGGGGTTGTCGGGCCGACAGAACGGCACTACATTGCCGGTATGACCGTCGCGCTCGATGATCTCGATCGGAAGATTCTCGATCTCCTGCTCCGCGACGGCCGCGCCCCCGCGTCCCAGCTGGCCGATCAGGTCGGCCTCTCCCGTCCGGCCGTCGCGGAGCGGATTGAGAAGCTCGAACGAGCGGGTGTCGTCCGCGGCACCACGGTCGTCCTCGATCCGAAATCGATCGGCCGCGAAGTCACGGCATTCGTCGCGGCGCGCGGCCCGAAGCTCGACGCGAAGGCGACGAAGCATTTCCGCGGGCTGATGGAGCGCGACGACGTGCTCGAAGTGCACACCGTCGCCGGCGACGACTGCTACTTCATCAAGGTGCGCACCGACTCGATCCCGTCGCTCAACTCCATCCTCAACGAGCTCTCCTCCGCGCCGCTCTCGCTCTCCACGCGCACCACCATCGTGATGGAGACGCATTGCGAGAAGGTCGGCGGCATCGTGCTCGGCAAGGAGCCGCGATGAAGCACGAGAAGGGGCTCGCCTACATCGCGTTCGCCATCGTCTGCATCGTCTGGGGGACGACGTACCTCGGCATCCGGATCGCCGTCGAGACAGTGCCGCCGTTTCTGCTGGCGGGGATCCGCTACATCGTGGCGGGGATCATTCTCTTCGTCGCCTCGCGCGTCCGCCGCGAGCCGCTGCCCCGCGACCGGCGAACACTCTGGAATCTCCTGATCATCGGTGTGCTCATGGTCGCCGTCGGCAATCTCTCGGTCATCATCGCGGAGCAGTGGGTGCCGAGCGGGATGGCGGCGCTGTTCGTCGCCACGGCGCCGTTCTGGGCGACGCTCATCGCGGCGCTCAGCGGAACGGACGAACGGCTGGGCTTTGCCTCGGCGGTCGGGATGTTCGCCGGTTTCGCCGGCGTCGGCCTCCTCGTCACGCCGGGCGGAGCGGGCGGCCACTACGATAAGAAGTTCATTCTCGGCGCGATCCTCGTGCAGGTCGGCTCCATCGGCTGGCAGTACGGCACGCACCGCGCGAAGTACACGATCCGCAACGTGCCGTTCATCACGTCGACCGCATTGCAGATGCTGTTCGGCGGGATCGTCTGCGGCATCGGCGGTCTGGCGATCGGCGAAACGTCGCGCTTCTCCCTGAACGCGCGCACGTTGTCCGCGCTCATCTACCTCGCGCTGATCGGCTCGGTCGTGGCGTACACCGCCTACGTCTTCGCGGTGAAGCACCTCCCGACGACGAAGATGTCGCTCTACGCGTACGTCAATCCGGTCGTCGCCGTCGTTCTCGGCTGGGCGATTCTCCGCGAGCCGCTGACGTGGGTCTCGATCGTCGCGATGGCGATCATCCTCGGCGGTACGGCAATCGTGCAGATGTCACGAATGCGTCCCAGTTTGCGGGCGACGGTTGAGATGCCGGCGCCGCGGCGCAAGAATGCTGCGTAAATGACACCGGCCGTCCTGTTCGCAGTGGTCGTGGAGCTCTTCACGTCGCAGGGGTGCTCGAGTTGCCCTCCCGCCGACGCGCTCCTGCGCGAGCTGCGGCGCGATCCAAACGTGATCGCGATCGCCTATCACGTCGACTATTGGGACAACCTCGGATGGCGCGATCCGTTCTCCGCGAAGGAGTGGACGCAGCGGCAGATGGAGTATGTCCGGACGCTGAAGCTGCCGAGCTCTTACACGCCGCAGATGGTCGTCAACGGCACACGGCAGATGGTCGGCTCGAATGCGGTCGCCGTGCGCACCGCGATCGGAGCCGCGGAGCGCGAAGAGCGAAACGCGCCGCCAATGCGGCTGACGAGCGAGAACGGCTCGGCGGTCGTCGTGACGAACGCCCCGCGCGCGGGGCTGCAGCTCATCGTCCTGGCGTTGAGCGACGAGCAGACGACGAAGATCGAGCGCGGCGAGAACGCCGGCCTCACGCTCGCGAACGCGAACATCGCGCGGAAACTCGTCCGCATTCAGAACGTCGCCGCCGGACCGCACACGTATCGCGTGCCGTCGATCGCCGGCGAGAAGCTCGTCGCGATCCTTCAGGACCCGGCGACGCTGCAGATCGTGAGCGCTACCACGGCCGCATCACGACCTTGATGCACTCATCCTGCTTGTCGCGGAAGATGGGGTACATCTCCGGGGCGTCGTCGAGGGTGACGCGGTGCGAGATCACGAAGGACGGGTCGATCTCGCCGCGCTCGATGCGGTCGAGCAGCTGGCGCGTGTAGCGCTGCACGTGGCATTGGCCCATCCGTAGCTTCAATCCCTTCCCGAACGCGGCGCCAAACGGGACTTTGTCGATGAAGCCGGCGTAGACGCCCGGGATCGAGACGATGCCGCCTTTGCGGCAACAGTGCAGCGCCTGACGGAGGACGTGCGAGCGGTCCATCTCGATCCGCATCGACTGCTTCACGCGGTCGTAGAACGCGTCGATCGTGTGGCCGTGCGCCTCCATGCCGACGGCGTCGATGCAGGCGTCGGGACCGCGGCCGCCGGTCATCTCCTTCAACGTCGTGAAGACGTCGTCGACTTCGGAGTAGTCAACGGTCTCCGCCTGACTCTGTTCGCGCGCGAGCCGCAGCCGCTCGGGGAAGCGGTCGATCGCGATCACGCGGTCGGCGCCGAGGAGCCGCGCGGACTTGATGGCGAACTGCCCGACCGGGCCGCAGCCCCAGACCGCGACGACGTCGCCCGGTTTGATCTCGCAGAACTCGGCGGCCATGTAGCCGGTCGGGAAGATGTCGGTGAGGAAGAGCACCTGCTCGTCGGAGAGGCCTTCGGGGATCTTCAGCGGACTGACGTCGGCGAACGGAACGCGAACGTACTGCGCCTGCCCGCCCGCGTAGCCGCCGTATAGATGCGAATATCCGAAGAGCCCCGCGCCGCTGAATCCGTACATCGCCTCGACCATCCACGCATTCGGATTCGTGTTGTCGCAGAGCGACCAGAGCTGCTGCTGGCAGTAGTAGCAGCGGCCGCAGGAAATCGGGAAGGGAACGATGACGCGATCGCCCACTTTGAGCGTCCGCACCTCGGACCCCACCTCGACGATCTCGCCCATGAACTCGTGTCCGAGGATGTCGCCCTTCATCATCGCCGGAACGTAGCCGTCGTAGAGATGGAGGTCGGAGCCGCAGATCGCGGTGAGCGTCACGCGGACGATCGCATCGCGCGGATTGAGAATCTTCGGATCCGGAACGTCGACGACGCGCACTTCCTTTTTGCGCCAGAAGCAAACGGCTTTCATCGTGCGGATCCGTTTGGCTGGCCTGCGGTCGTCGCGAGCTCGCCGGTCTCGATCAGCATCTTGAAGCGGCGGAGGTCCTCCTGCACCTGGCGGTCGGGATCCTCGCCGAAGAGCTTCGCGAACGCGGCGCCGATCGCGCCGCCCGGCGGGTCGTAGCGCAGCAGGACCTTGACCTCGGTGCCGTGCGGCGCCGGCGTGAAGTGGACGGAGCCGGCGTTGTCGACGTTCGCGCCGTCGACGGAGCGCCAGCCGATCAACTCGTTCGGGATGTCGTTGATGATCTCGGCGTCCCACTCGGCGTCGATGCCCGCGGGGCCGTTCACGACCCAGTGCGAGCGCTTGCTGTCGCGCACTTCGACGGATTTCAGGTGGCGCATGAAGCGCGGGAGGTTCTCGAAGTTGTGCCAGAACGCGTAGAGCTGTTGGGGCGTGGTTCCGACCGTCGTCGTCTTCTCGACGCGAATGCCGCGGCCGTACCGCACGCTGACGTTGCTCTCGTCTTCTTGTTCGCGATGCGTCGAGACGCCGAGGGATCCGTAGACGGGACAGTTCCCGGTGGCGCCGCGCCAGAGAAGCGCGCCGCCGAGGCCCGCGAGTGCGAGACCGCTGAGCTTGCGCCGCGCGAGGCCGTATCCGGCGATCGTCGCACCGGCGACGACCGAGACCCATCGTTCGGGATTGCTGACGTTCTGTTTTGCGTCCATGGCAAGGCGACAAAGAGCACGAGACATGCCGTGTGAAGCAGGTGCAAAGGTGCAGAGTTGCATAGGGTCAGAGTCTTTCTATGCACCTCTGCACCTCTGCCACTCTGCAACTAGAATCCCCCCATGACTGTCGCTCCGCCGCCCGTCCGCCCTGTCACACTCGAAGAGATGCGCGCCGCGCGTGAGCGCATTGCGCGGCTCATCACGCGCACGCCGCTGATCCAGCTTCGTCACGGTACGAATGCGCCGGAGATCTGGCTCAAGCTCGAGAACCTGCAGCCGATCAATGCGTTCAAGATCCGCGGAGCGGCGAACGCCGTGACGCTCCTGAACGAAGAAGAGCGTGCGAAGGGCGTCTGGACGATCAGCGCCGGCAATGCCGGACAGGGCGTCGCGTTCGCGGCGCGTGAGCTCGGCATCCGCTGCACGGTGGTGGCGATCGAGACGGCGCCCGAGACGAAGCTCGAGCGGATGCGCAACCTCGGAGCGAACATCGTCAAAGCGCCGTTCGACGCCTGCTGGCGCGCCATGGACGAGCGGAAGTTCCCCGGCGTCGACGGGACGTTCGTTCATCCGTTCGACGATCACAACTTCATCGCCGGGAACGCCAGCCTCGGGTTCGAGATCGTCGAAGACCTGCCCGACGTGCGGACGGTCATCGCGGCGATCGGCGGCGGCGGACTCGTCGCCGGCATCGGCAGCGCGATCCGCGCGGTTGCACCCCACGTGCGCATTCTCGGCGCGGAGCCGGAGACGGCAGCGCCGGGCGCGCGGTCGTTCGAGAAGGGATCGCCGCAGGTCTTCGAGCAGTGGGAGGCGTCGTTCGTCGACGGCGCGGGCGGGAAGAGCATCTTTCCGCGGATGTGGGAGCGGATGCAGGGGATCGTCGACGGATCGGTGGTCGTGACGCTCGACGAGGAAGCGCGCCATGCGGATGATCGCCGAGAAGACGCGAGTGATCGCCGAAGGGGCGGGCGCGCTGGCGGTCGCGGCGGCGCTGTCCGGCAAGGCAGGCG
>DASXIH010000590.1:0-4094 GCA_036498125.1 Thermoanaerobaculia bacterium | reverse complement strand
CAGCGAATTCGAGATCAGATTGATGATCGCCTGCGTCAGCTTCTCGACGCTGCCGATGATCTCGGGGACGTCGCGGCCGTGTGCGTTGAGCAGGAAGATCTCGTCACGCGCGGCGACCGACTGCAGCGAGCGGACGGCGCGTTTCAGCACGCCGGCGACGCGGATCGGCTCGGACTCCACCACGAAGTTGCCCGACTCGATCTTCGAGAAGTCGAGCAGCTCGTTGATGAGATTCATCATCCGCTCGCTCTCGCGCTGCGCCTCGGTGAGGAGATCCGAGTACATCGAGTCGAGCTTCGTCCCCTCCTGCGAGAGGACGAATTCGAGCGTCCCCTGGATGCCGGAGAGCGGGCCGCGCAGATCGTGGACGATCATCGAGGTGAAGTCGGACTTCGCCTGCTCCATCTCCCGCTGCTTCGTGACGTCCTCGAACAGCAGCGCGACGGCAGGGGAGGAGTAGTCGTCGATCGACATGATCGAATCGACGCGATAGGTGCGGCCTTCGATCTCGACGTCGACCGTATGCTCTTCGTTGCGGTCGACGAAAAAGCCGAGGAGCCAGCCGCGCTCGCCCGCGACGGCGCGGGAGGCGTCCCCAAGCCAGGAGCCGGCATCGTCGCCGAAGGCATCATCGAAGGCGCGGTTGCGCCATTCGACGCCGCCGTTCTCGTTCACGATTGCGATCGGCGACTTGAGGCGTGTCGCGATCTGGTAGCGGCTCTCGTCGTTCATTGCGGCACCGTAATCGCGCGCTCCTGCTGGAGCTTCGCGAGGATGAAGAACGTGTTGAAGGCGTCGAAGGGGGAGAGGATCGTCAGCTTCTGCAGGTCGAGGCGGCCGTCGATCAGCGAGACGAGGTAGCCCTCCTGAGCGTTCAGTTTGAACTGGTCGAAGTTCGTGAGGAACTCGGCCGAGAGACGCGGGATCGCCTGCAGACCCTTCGGCGTGTTGAGGAACTCGCGGACGATCGACGTCCGGATGATCTCGACGTAGCCGCGCAGCGCCAGGTCGTTCGGGTACATGTCGCGCGCCTCGACGAGCTTGTAGTACGTGTGCCACGGCCCGTACTGCCGCATCGAGTCGGTGACGAGCCGCGCCCAGTCGGGAACGGGGTTGGTGGCTGGGTTCGCTGCCATGTTCGCGCGGGATTTTACCCCTCCGTTAGAATCACCCGTGTGACCAGCCGCCCGCGCCTCCTGATTGCCCTTGTCGTCATCGTCCTCGGCGTCCCGGCAGGGTTCGTCCTGGCGCATGCGGTGCGGGTGCCGCAGGTGAAATCTCTCGAGGATTATTCGCCCGCACTGATCACCCGCATCTACGACCGGAACGGGATCGGCTTCGCCGACTACTCGATTCAGAAACGGATCGTGGTGAAGAAGAGCGATGTCTCGCCTTACCTGGTCAACGGCATCATCGCGACCGAGGACGCCGACTTCTACCACCACGGCGGCATCAACCCGAAGGCGGTGCTCCGCGCCGCGATCAAGGATGCGATCGCGCGAAAGAAGGTCCAGGGGGCGTCGACGCTCACGCAGCAACTCGCGCGCGCCCTCTTCCTCACGCCGGCAAAAGACTGGCGCCGGAAGTTCAACGAAGCACTCCTCACGATCCAGATCGAAAAGGATTTCACGAAGGACCAGATCTTCGAGTTGTACGTGAATCAGATGTACCTCGGCCACGGCGCGTACGGCGTCGAGGCGGCGTCGCGGCTCTACTTCGGAAAACATGCGAAGGACCTGACGCTCCCGGAGGGGGCGACGATCGCCGGCCTCTTCCAGCACCGCGGCGGCTACTACAGCCCGATCGTCCATCCCGACCACGCGGTGCAGCGGCGCAACGTCGTGCTCTACCGAATGCTCGCGGAGCACTACATCAAGCGCGACCAATACAACCAGGCGATCAACGCGCCGATGGTGCTGGCGACCTACAAGGAAGAGTCGCCGAAGATCGGCGCGTACTTCGCCGAGGAGATCCGGCAGTACATCGAGCGCAACCCGGAGTACGGCGCGCAGGATCTCTACCGCGGCGGTTTGAAGGTCTACTCGACGCTCGACCTCCGGGTGCAGCAGGTCGTCGAGACGGCGTTGCAGCGCGGGCTTCGCAACTGGGATCACCGGCGCGGCTTCCGCAAGCCGTCGCGCAACCTCGTCGCCGAGGGGCTCGATCCCGCGACGTACAAAGACCCGAGCTGGAGCAACGACGCGTACGGCCCGGACAAGCTCTACCCGGCGGTCGTCATGGCGGTCGACCGTCAGCAGCTCACGGCGCGCGTCGGCAAGGACGAGTTCCAGCTCGGGGCCGCGGCGTATGCGTGGACGCATCGCAAGACCCTGGACGACCTCGTCAAGCGCGGCGACATCGTGCAGTTGCGCCTCGACGTCGACAGCAAGACGAAAAAGCAGCAGTGGGTGATCGATCAGGTGCCGGCCGTTCAAGGCGCGGCGGTCGTCCTCGACGTCAAGACGGGCGAGATCCGGGCGCTGACCGGCGGGTATGACTTCGCACTGTCGAAGTTCGACCGCGCGGTGCAGTCGCGGCGGCAGACGGGATCGGGATTCAAGCCGTTCGTCTACGGCGCTGCGTTCGAGAAGGGGCTGACGCCGGCCGACACGCTCTTCGACGCGCCGCTGGCGATCCAGGTGGGCAACCAGACATACGCGCCGAAGAATTACTACGGCAAGTACGCGGGCATCGTGACGATCCAGCGCGCGCTGGAGCTGTCGATCAACGTCCCCGCTGTGAAGACGTACATGATGGTCGGCGGCAAGAACGTGATCGATTTCGCGCGCCGCTGCGGGATCACCTCCGATCTCCCGCAGTACCCGTCGCTCGCCCTCGGCGCCGCGGGCGTCGCGCCGCTGGAGATGACGGCGGCCTATAACGTCTTCGCGAACCAGGGCGTGTATGCGAAGCCGCGCTTCGTCCGCCGGATCACCGATTCGACCGACAAGGTGCTCGAGGAGCCGCTCACGGAGCTGTCAGAGGCGACGCAGCCGCAGATCGCGTACGAGCTGGCGCACGTGATGCGCGGAACGATCGACCGCGGGACGGCGTACGAAGCGCACACGCTCGTGTCGCCGCTCGCGGGGAAGACGGGAACGACGAACAGCTACACCGACGCCTGGTTCACCGGCTTCTCGCCTGAGTTCACGGTCGGGGTGTGGGTCGGCTACGACGATCCGTCGAAGACGCTCGGCGGCGGCGCGACCGGCGCTGAGGTGGCGCTGCCGATCTGGATCGAGATCTTCAAGAAGTTCGAGGAATTGAAGCTCCGGACGCCGCGGCCGAACTTCGACGCGCCGCCGGGCATCGTGATCGTCCCGATGGATCTCACCACCGGACGTCGCGGCGTCGGTCCGTGCACGCGCGTGATCATGGAAGCGTTCGTCGCGGGGCAGGAGCCGGACAAGGACTGCAGCGGCGCGAGCGTCGAGGTCAGTAAGCTGCCGTACTACCTCCAGCGGCCGTTCTATCAGCCGAAGGAGGCGGAGCCGACGCAGATCGCAAACGACGCCAGCGCCCAGACCGGCGAGAGCGCCGAGTCCCCCGCGCCGAATGTCGATCAGAAGCCGCCCGCGGAAGCGCCGCCGGCACCACCGCCGCAAGTGCCGCCGCCGGTGAAAAAACCGTAGTCCTCGGTCCTCGGTCCTCAGTCCTCGGATCTGATCTGAGGACCGAGGACTGAGGACCGAGGACTGACTATTACGCAGTCACGTAGCGGTTGATCATGTCCACCATCTTGTCCCGTGTGAGCGGCTTGCGCATCCAGGCGTTTGCGCCCGAGCTCGGGAACATCTCTTCGAGCGACTTCTCGGGGAGGTCGGAGATGAGGACGATGGGGATGTCTTTCTTGTTCGACTGCGACTTGAGCACTTCGCTGAGGCGGTTGCCCTTGATGCTCGGCAGGTTCACGTCGAGAAAGATGATGTCGGGCGAGTGGCTGGCGAGCACATGATTGAACTCGATCCAGCTCGATGCGGTCAGCACCGTGCATCCCTCGCGCTCGAGAAGCGCGCGTCCAAGCTTCAGGACGAGCGGGTTGTCGTCAAGGATCAGAACGGTGATGTGAGAGAGAGGCTGCATTACTAAGGAGT
>DASXIH010000589.1:0-9727 GCA_036498125.1 Thermoanaerobaculia bacterium | reverse complement strand
CCACGTCGACAGCTTGGCGTCTCCCTGAAATTGGCTCGCGTGTCTGATCATCTTGACAAAGACTTCCTGCATGGCGTCCTCGGCTGCTTCCGAGTTCTTCAAGAAGCGGAGCGCAAAGTTGTAGATACGCCCGCTGTAGCGGTCGTAAATCTCCGACGCCGGGGAGAGGTCGCCCGCCTGAACGATGCGCATTAACTCCTGATCGCTCAGGTGCTTCATCTCCCCTGTTTCTCGACTCTTCGACGGTGGCATGGACGAAAGGTTACGGACGGGGGAACGCAGGGTTGCCTGGTATGTATTCGCCCGTCTCTCCGGTAGGGTCGAGATTGACAATAACCAGCGCGAAGACGTCCAGCAGCAAATAGAAGACCTCGGTATCTCCGAAGTTGAACTCGAAGAGCCCGGCGAACGTGAGGGCGACGACAGCGGCGAGGCCGGCCTCAGCCCATGGGCGGGCGGGTGTGCGCCAGGCGCGAGCGCACTCCCGGAAGAAGAGGACGATCAGCAAGATGTAGGCGGCAAACGCCACGATCCCTCGCTCCGCCCAGATCTGGACGAGGTTGTTGTGCAGGTGCGGCGTCCTGAACCGCGGCGAATCGGGCAGCCGGTAGAGCGGATACAGCGGCTTGACGTTCGCCGGACCGACGCCGAACAGCGGGTAGTCGCGGATGATCTCCTCGCCCGCCTGGAACATCCGGATGCGGTCGAGGTTCGACTCCTGCTGGGTGCTGAAGCTCGAGATCAGCCGGCCGAACATGTCGACCGGCGCGGCGATCAGGAAGATCACCAGCAGCGGCGCCGCCCAAGCGAGCAGCTTTGGCCGCGAGCTGACGATGACGACGAAGATCGCGACCGCCCAGCCGAGCCACGCGCTTCGCGTGAACGTCAGAAGCAGGGCGAAGGTCGAGAGTAGCGCCGGCGCCAGCATCCAGAGCTTCCGCTGGTGGACAAAGAGGACGAGGAACAGGAGCGCCAGCGGCAGCAGCTCCCCCGAGTACGTCATGACGTGCGTAGCGCCGCCCGTGATGCGGTGCTCGAGGTCGTGCGGCTCGCGGATGTATTCGACCAGGCCGTCCAGCGAGATCCAGGTGAGGAAGATCGCGTGGCTGTAGAGCGCGTACTCCTTCATCCGCGGGACTTGCCGCATCAGGATCAGCGCCGCGGGGAAGATCAGCACCTTCAGCCAGAGCGCCTGCTCGCCGAACATGTGGAGGCGTTGCGGCGCGACGAGCGAGGAGATCGTCGAGGCGAGGCAGTAGAGGAAAAGCGGGTAGAAGAGGATGTTCCACGTCAGCCGCAGCTCGCCCTTCCGGAGCGCGATGTAGACGAGGACGACGCAGAAGCCGGCCGCGATCTCGGACATCGCGATCTTTCCCTGGAACGCGAGGTGCCCGACGTACAGCAGACACGCCCAGCGGACGAGGAGAGACCGATCAGGAAGGATCACGCTTCGTCGAAAGCTTCTTCGACCAGCATCACCGGGATGTCACTGACGATCGGATAGACGCGGCGGCACTTGACGCACTGGAGACCCTGCTCGACGACCGGCTCTTCGCCGCGGAACTTGTCGCGGTACTTGTCGCGGACGCTGGTGCGCCGCGCGTCCGACAACGGCACGAGCTTCACCTCCTGCTTGCACAGCGGGCAGGCTAGAATCTCGAGAAGTTCTGCGTCGATCGCCATTCGGGCGAATAGTACATCAGTGCGCGTACTCCATCTCGCAGCCGGAAACCGCTGGACCGGCGCCGCTGCTCCCGCATTTGCCGAGGTCGAAGCGCTCCGCGCTGCGGGGGTCGACGCACACTACGCGTACGTCGGCGGGTACAAGCTCGAGACGAAGCTGAAGGACGTCGCGTTCGCGCATCCGGTCATCGAGAAAGCGCAGAATCCGGTCGCCGGACGGCGCACCATCCAGGCGCTCGCGTCCCTCGGCGCGTTCGACGTCGTCCACGCCCACCTCACGTACGATCACGTCGTCGGCGCCATGCTCGCGCGCCGGATCAAGGCACGCCTGGCGCGGACGTACCACTCGGAACGCGTCCTCCGCCGCGACCCCTTTTCGCTCCTCCTCCAGCGCCGGACGCCGCTGCGCTTCGTGATCAACGAGACGTTCTCGGTTCCGGGCGCGACGTTCACCCCGCCGCCGGTCGACCATCGGCAATTCACGCCGGACGGCGCAAACGTCCGCGCGCGCTACGGAATCGACCCGAACGCGCCGCTCGCCGTCTCGATCGGAAAGCTGACGCACGACCGCGGCTTCGAGCTGGCCTTGCAGTCGTTTGCCGTCGTCCGCCGCACGCTACCGAACGCGCGGATGATGATCATCGGCCACGGTCCGCACCAGAACACGCTCCAGGTGCTCGCGCACGCGCTCGGCCTCGACGTCGTCTTCGCCGGCTATCACGAGGACGATCTCGCCGAGCACTACCGCGCCGCCGACGCGCTCCTATTCACGGCCCGCGGCTCGGATGAAGGCCACCGTGCGATCCTCGAAGCGATGGCCTGCGGCGTCGTCCCCGTCAGCGCACCGATTCCGGGCGTCGACGCGCTCGTCCGCGCCCTCGACACCCCGCTGATCGCCGCCGTCTCGACACCCGAGGCGATCGCCGTGCGCTTAACGCCAATCCTCGCCGCGCGCGGGATTCTGCGCAAAGCGGTGGTCGCCCAGTCGCAGCAGTTCGGCTACAAGCACGCGGCGGAGCGGCTCATGAAAGCGTACGAAGCACGGCGCGTACCGGGCTAGCGTCGCCGCCGACGATCCGTAGCGGCAGAGCGATCAGCTCGTAGTCGCCTTCTCCGACGCCATCCAGCACGAGTCCCTCGAGGTTCGCCATCTGATGACGTGCGAGCGCGTGGTGCGCTTCGAGCGGCTTCGAGTCGAAAGGATCGACGGACGGCGTGTCGATGCCGATCAGGATCACGCCGCGTGCGTGCAACGCATCGACGAGCTCCGGCGAGAGCGATGCGAAGTCGTCGTTCCAGTTGCGCGGGTCGGGGAAGGTGCCGGTGCGGAAGAGGACGCGCTGGGTGTCGATGCGTTTGCCTTCGATGTGACGCGGCACGATCCGCTCGCCGCGCGCAACGTCAACACTCACGACGGAGCAGGACCCGACGTAGTAGTCGAGCGAACGCGACGCGATGTCTTCGCCGTCTGCAATGTAGTGGCTCGCGGCATCGGTGTGCGCGCCGACGTGTAGCGTGGTGCGGACATCCGAGAGCGTCAGGTTCGCGCCGGCGCTCATCTCGGCGTTGAAGGTTTGGGCGAAGGGCGTGTCGCCCGGCCAGACTGCGATCGTGGCGTCGATCGGAGGCGAAATGTCGATCAGCGCCACTCGTAGCGCTCTTCGACGTGCATGATGCCGTTCGGGAACTTCACGTCGAGCACGCGCGATCGCGGCATGTCGCCGCGCCCGACCCGCAGTTCGCCCGTCCCCGCGTCCTGGCCGTCGACCAGGATGTGGTACGTGAACTTCTTGTTCTGCGCGTCCCACGCGAGGTTCTCCATCTTCAACGCCTGATCGATTCCCCCCTCGGCGTTGTCGATCGTTTTCGCACCGGAGGCGAGCGTCGCGAGGTCGTGCATGATGCCGAGGCGGACGACGCCGATCGAGAGCGCGTGGCTGACCTGCGACGGCGATCCGCTCGCGTTCCAGCGGATGTGCATCTGCTGTCCGCGGAGGAAGCCGTCGGCGTCGATCGAGGCGAAGTTGCCGGCGAGGACGTTCATCGTGCCGGTGAAGCGCCCCGTGACCGCGCCGCTCGCCGACGTGGTAAACGCCATCGACCACTCGGACGCTTTATCGAGCCTGTGCTCGACGGCCGCGAGTCTTTGTTCAGGCGTGTTTGAGGGAGTCGACGCGCAGGCGGCGGCGAAGAGTGCAAAGAGAACGAATAGCTTCTTCATACAGAGGCGATCACTTTCAATTCGACGGCGATGGGAGTCGGAAGCGAGTCGACGCCGACGGTCGTCCGAGTGGGTTGCACGTCCGCGAAGTACTCGCCGTAGACCTTATTGAAGCGCTGAAAATCGCGTTCCATGTCGGTGAGGTAGACGGTCACATCCAGGACTTTGTCGAGCGACGAGCCGGCGTCCTCGAGGATGGCGCGGATGTTCTCGATGCACGCGCGCGTCTGCACCTCGATGTCGTGGTCGATCACACTGCCCGCCGCGTCGCGCACGACGCCCGGAATCTCGCCGGTCACCGGCGCCCGAGGACCGATGCCCGATAGGAAGAGGAAGTCTCCGACGCGACGCGCGTGCGGATACGGCCCAACCGGCTTCGGTGCGCGGTCGGTACGAATCACATTCTTGCTTGCTTCGAAGTCGACTTCCCACTCCGGGGCCGGCGGCGCGTCCTCGCTGCGCGGCTGTTCGGCGAGGACGTTGTGCGTCTCGAGTCCCGTCCCCTCCTCGGCTGCCGCGCCGGGCGTCGCCTCGTCGAACTCCTTCTCCCAGTCGATCTCCTTGCGCGAATTCGGCGTCAGCTCGACGAGCGCACAGCCGGTGCCCCATACAGGCGCGTAGGCGTGGACCTTCCCGTCGTATTTGTTGTGCTCTCCGGCGAGCGACGCGAGCCACCAGATCGCCTTGAAGCCCATGTCGGCGTTCGCCTCGCGGCCGAACTCGCGCGCCACCTGCGCGACGTCTTCGAGCCGTCCCTCGCCGAGCATCTCGACGATCTTGCGGTTCCACTCATCGTCTTTCTGCGAGGAGATCTTGTCGTGCGCCGGATCGATCTCCGCGACCTCGTAGCGGTTCGAGAGGTTCGACACGACCACCACGATCGTCTTCTTGCCGTAGTGTTCCAGCGCCTCGCGACCGGCGCGCCCGAGGAGCCGCGTCTCCTCCCGCTCCGCGTAGATGTTGCAGGAGACGATCGAGGCGGGAATCGCGTTGTTCGGATTGAGCAGCTTCAGCGCGACGACCGTCCCGGTGTCGATCGGGAAGCCGTGATAGTTGACCGTCGACGCCTGCATGCCGTGCGCCTTCGCCGTCGCGCAGTACAGCTTTCCGAACTCCGGATCGATGCGGAACGAGTACGGCATCTCGCCCAGCTCGTACCAGTTCTGATCGACCAGCACCCACTCCGGATTCGGATCGACCTGCATGAGGTGACCGATGACGGAGAACCATTGCGTCGAGTAGACCAGCAGCAGCTCCGCGCCCGAGCGGGCGATCTCTTCGCCGATCCGCTTGTATGCTTCGTTCAGCTCGCGCCAGCCGGCGTTCTTGTCTGGCCCGAGCAGGATGTGCGGCTGCCCTGGCACAACGTAGAGCTTTTCAATCAAGCATTCGCCCCTTGCGTCGTCGCGTCCGCCTTCAGCTGCGGATCCCATCCGACGACGGCGTTGCCGGTCCCGATCACGGTCCAGTAGCCGAACAGCTCGCCGGGATAGTCGGGGAAGCCGAGGGCGGAGAGCATCCAGGCGAGCGACCCGGCTTTGACCTCACTGACTGCGTGATCCATGAACTCCGGCAGGATCGCGATCAGCTCGCGCGTGCGGCCGGTGCGCATCAGGTCGATCACTTTCATGTCCCACAAGTACCCGCTGTGCTCGTACACGTGCTCGCGCGACATGTCCTCAGGGATGTCCGGCTCCGTGGTGAAGTGGCGGTGCGAGAGGGTGTTCGACGCGAGCAGCACCGCGCGCTTGCCGCTCTTCTCGATCGCGCGTCGCGTCGCCTCGCCGAGCCGGATCATCTGCGCCTGCCCCATCTCGTTGCTGAAGTAGTAGGGCGAGTTGTTCGACGAGATGCCGACGATCGGGATGTCCCACTCCGGATTCATCATGTGACACGAGACGATCGTCCCGTAGTCGACGCGAAAGTTCGGGTTGCGCATCATCTTCGTGATGAGCCCCATCTCCCGCCCCTCGGCCGCGATCAGCTCCGCCAGCTCGACGTCGACCTTGATGTCGTACTTGTAGCGGAAGAGGTTCGGGAAGATCGGATCGACCGAGAGGCCGTGGAACTCCGGCACGCCGAGGAAGTGATGCCCGATCACCGTCTGCCAGTGCGGCGAGTGGACCAGCAGCACGTCCGGCTTCTTCGCGAGGAAATGCTTCCGCGCCCGCTCATACCCCCACCGCAAAACCTCCCACCCGCACTCCGACCTCGGCTCGTTCCGCCAATGGTTCTCGCCGTAAACGATGTGCGGTGGATGGGGCGCCAGGAGTCCCCCAACGATTTCGCCGTGCTTCATATCTTCACGCATACGTTTTTTGCCTCGGTAAAGAAGTGCAGCGACTCGAAGCCCCCCTCCCGCCCGACGCCGCTTTCCTTCATCCCGCCGAAGGGGACGCGGAGGTCGCGGAGGAGCCAGCAGTTGATCCAGACGGTGCCGCTGTCGATGGCGGCGGCGAGGCGGTGGGCGCGGGAGAGGTCGCGCGTCCAGACGCTCGACGACAGGCCGTAGCGCGTCGAGTTCGCGAAGGCGATTGCTTCGGATTCGTCCCGGAAGGGAGTGATGGTCACGACGGGACCGAAGATCTCTTCCTGCAGGACGCGGCACTCGGTGTCGAGGCCGGTGATGACGGTGGGTTCGACGAAGTAGCCTTTCCGGTCGATCCGGTTGCCGCCGGCGACGATCGTGCCGCGTTCCTCTTTCGCGAGATCGATGTAACGCATGACCTTCTCGAGGTGCGCGGAGGAGATGAGTGCGCCGTAGTCATCGCCGAGGCGGAGATCGCGCGCCATCCGGACGAAGCGCTCGACGAAGGCGGCATAGACCGGCTGCTCGACGAAGATGCGCGAGCCGCAGAGGCAGATCTCGCCTTGGTTCCAGAAGCTCGCCCGGAGCGCGGTCGGAATCGCCTGATCGAGATCCGCGTCGGCGAAGATCACCGTCGGATTCTTGCCGCCGAGCTCCAGCGAGAGTTTCTTGAAGCCGGGCGCCGCATTCGCCGCGACGGCCGCGCCGGTGACCGTGCCGCCGGTGAACGAGATGGCGGCGACGTCGTCATGCGCCGTCAGCGCGCGGCCCGCCTTGCCGCCGAATCCGTGCACGATGTTGATCACTCCCGCTGGAATGCCTGCCTCGAGCGACAGCTCCGCGAGGCGGTTCGCCGTCAGCGGCGTCATCTCGCTCGGCTTCGCGACACATGTGTTTCCCGACGCGATGGCCGGCGCGATCTTCCACGAGAGGAGATACAGCGGCAGGTTCCACGGCGAAATCAGGCCGACGACGCCGAGCGGCTGGCGCAGCGTGTAGTTGATGGCCGTGCTGTCGGTCATGTGCGCTTCGCTCGCCTGATGAAGGATCGCGGTGGCGAAGAAACGGAAGTTTGCGACCGCGCGCGGGATGTCGAGCGTCCGGGCGAGCGAGAGCGGTTTGCCGCAGTCGTCCGCCTCGAGTTGCGCCAGCTCGTCGAAGTTCTTCTCGATCAGATCGGCGAGTTTCAGCAGGAGATGCGACCGCTCGGCAGCCGGAGTTCGCGACCATCCCGGAAACGCGTCGCCCCCGGCACACACCGCGTCGTCGATGTCGTGCGCGTCGCTGTCGGGGACCTCCGCGATCGACTCCTCGGTCGACGGATTGATGTCGTCGAAGTACGCGCCGGAGTGCGGCGGCACGAACGAACCGCCGATGAAGTTACCGAGTCGCAAGAAACTCCTCCGGCTCGAACTCCCATCGATCGATGTCGGGATCCCAGGAGTCCCACGGCGTGATCGCGGCCATCCGTTCGCGCAGCTGCGGCGGGATGACGTCGTGGACGATGAACGCCTTCTGGCGGCGCAGTTTGTACGGATTGCGGAACTCGAAACCGAGCACGCCGAGGATGTAGCGCGCGATGTACCAGGTCGCCTGCGGGTTCCAGCCGTGCGCGATCTTCACGACCACGCCGAGGCCGTCGGGATACTCCGGATGCTCGATCGCGAGGCCGAGGAGACCGTCGGCGCCTTCCTTCGCGATCACGAGGCCGTGGCACGCCTTGAGGATCGTCGAATCGAGGCGATTGAAGCCGCCGATCAGGTCGGGATGCGCGATCATCGAGTCCCAGATCCAGTCGGAGTGGCGCTCGGTGACGAGGTTCGCGAACAGCTTCGCGAGATCGGTGACCGACATCGAGATCGTCGGGAGGCCGCAGCCGTCCTTCGCGATGCGGCCCCCCGTGCTGCCGATGGTCCAATCCGGGCCGAGGACCTGGCGCACGTAGGCGACGTACTCCTGGAAGAACGGATGGTGCGGCCAGACGTAGCCGACGCGCGACCAGCCTTTCAGCTTGCAGCCGCGGAGGATCGCCGCGTGCTCGCCGGAGCAGCAGTGATACCAGCGGCGCGGCCGGCGCACCTGACGCCCGAATTGCACGAGCGGGACGTCATGGGGCGTCTGCATCAGCCCCCACTCGCCTTCGAGCAGGATCGAGCGCGCCACGCGGACGTGCTCCGAGTCGCCGTTGTGCGACGCCACCGAGATCGCCTTCTGCTCCGCGTCGAGCGTGTTCGCGAACTCCTTCGTGAACACCTTCATCATCAGCGGCTTCACCATCGAGCGTCCGTAGACCTCGACGTTGCCGCCGAACGAGTAGAGGAGCTGCTTCCCCGTGACCCACGACACCGCGCCGTGAATCGTGTTCTCCGCGACTCCGTTCCGGCGGTACTCGATCAGTGGCTGCCAGTCAGGCATGCGGCACCACCTTCGTCATGAAGTCGCTCATGTTCTTCATCACCCGCTTCGAGTCGTGGTTGTTGAAGTCGAACCAGAGCATGAGGCGGTCGCCGGGGTCGAAGCGCTCGCGCATCTGGGTGACGATCTGCTCGGCGTTGCCAACCAGCGCGTTGTTCGTCGCGCGGCGCACCTTCTCCTCGTCGAGCGTCCCTTCGAGCGCGCGCCAATAGTTCGAGAGCGCGTTGCGCGCTTCGTCCGCGGCCTGCGCCGGATCGTCGGCGATGAAGACGAGCACGGTCCGCGGCATGAGGCGCCGCTGCCACTCACCGTTGTAATGCTCTCTCATCCGCGCGTTGGTCTTTTCGATCTCGTCGCCGGGCGTGATCGACAGGTTGAACACGCCGACCGGCAGGATCGTGTTCGCGAAGATCTGCACCGCCGGATCGTGCGAGCCGATCGAGAGCCGGAGCAGCTCCATGCGCGACTCCTGCGGCACGATCTTCAGCCTCGGGAAGACCCAGCGCGGCGCGACTTGTGTCTCACCGACATAGCGCGGCGTGACCATGTCGGAGCTGAGAGTCTCGCCCTTTAGCAGCCGGAGAAAGATCTCCGTCGCTTCCTCGAAGATCTTGTTCTTGACCGCGTTCCAGTTCGCTTTCTCGAAGTCGTCGCGCGGGACGATGCCGTACGGGATGTTGATGAACGGAAAGCGCCCCGAGGCGAAGCCGATCGTCAGCAGGCGCTGCTCGTTCGGATCGAGGCCGTGGAGCGCGAGGAAGGTCTTGATCCGCTCCGCGTGCGCGATCGGGCCGCCGTTGCAGAGGATGTTCAGGATCGCGCTGCCGACGCCAATCTGCTTCGTCCGCGCGAAAATGCGCGTCGCAAGCTGCAGAATGTCGGTGTTGAGTCCGATCTCTCCCACAAAGTGCGGGATCACCGCTCCCGGGTTACCCTTCTGCACCTCGGTCGAGAGATGGCTCTCCGCGACCCACGCGGTGCCGAAGCCGAGTTCGTCGGCGAGTTGCACCTGGTCGAAGAAGTTGCGGAACATCGTCGCCTCGTCGGGGAGATCGGACTCAACACCGACATTCTGCAGCTTGCGACGCGCATTTTCGCGC
>DASXIH010000588.1:0-7422 GCA_036498125.1 Thermoanaerobaculia bacterium | reverse complement strand
CCTCACCCGGCCTTCGGCCACCCTCTCCCCGCTGACGCGGGGCGAGGGCCAAATTACCCTTCGCCCCGCGAAGCGGGGAGAAGGTGCGCGAAGCGCGGATGAGGGGCCGTCCATCGAGCCTCTCGACGCCATCCGGATGCTTCTTCCTCCCGGCGATGACCCGCTAGACATCGTCGCGAAGTTTCCGACGATCATCGCCGCCGTCTGGCGACTGTCGCAGAACCAGGAACCGATCGCGCCCGATCCGAAGCTGGGCCATGCGGCGAACTATCTGTACATGCTCACCGGCGAAGTCCCTGACGAGGAAAAGGCGAGGGCGCTCGAGACGTACCTCAACACCGTCGTCGACCACGGCCTGAACGCGTCGACCTTCACGGCGCGCGTGATCACGTCGACCGGCAGCGACCTCGTTTCGGCCGTCGTCGGTGCGGTCGGCGCGCTGAAAGGGCCGCTGCACGGCGGAGCGCCGGGACCGGCGCTCGACATGGTCTTCGAGATCGGCGACGCCTCGCGCGCCGAGGCGTATCTGCGGAGGAAGATTGAGGCGGGGGAGAAGCTGATGGGATTCGGCCACCGTGTCTACAAAGTCCGCGATCCGCGCGCAGACGTCCTCGCCGCTGCGGCGGAGCGGATGTTCGCGCGCGGCGGCGACCGGTCGCTGTACAGCCTCGCGACTGCCGTCGAACATGAGGCGCTCCGTCTGCTCGAGGAGTACAAGCCGGGACACCGTCTCCAGACGAATGTCGAGTTCTACACCGCGTTGCTTTTGCACGGGATCGGCCTCGAAGTGCCCCTTTTCACGCCGACGTTTGCCGTCAGCCGCGTCGCCGGCTGGCTGGCCCATTCGCTGGAGCAGCGGGCCGCAAACCGCCTCATCCGCCCGCAATCCGAGTACGTCGGACCCCAGGGTAGGACTTGGGACGCCTCGGCGGCATGAACGGCTGATGTCGCCTTTGACACATCCTTAACGCTCCCCTCGCATATGATCCGCGGCGCAGGCTCGCGCTTTGCGAGTGCCTATGCTCGCGAGCGGGTGCCGTTCGCAGAAAGTGATAGAGATGGGATCGAAGGTTTTTGTTGGGAACCTGGACTTCAACACGTCCAAGACGGAAGTTCAGACGCTGTTTTCTGAGGTGGGCGAGATTCGCGACGTCTTCCTGCCGACCGACCGCGAGAGTGGCCGGCCGCGCGGATTCGCGTTCGTCGAGTTCGCGAACGACGCCGACGCTGCGAAAGCGATCGAAAAATTCAACGGATACCAACTGAGCGGCCGCGCCCTGCGCGTCAACGCGGCGGATGATCGTCCCCGCGGAGGCCGTCCGGCTGGTGGCGGCGGCGGCTTCGCCGGCCGTGGTGGTGGCGGCTACGGTGGTGGCGGCGGCTATGGCGGCGGCGGTGGTGGCTACGGTGGCGGCGGTGGTGGCGGCGACTACGCCGGTGGCGGCGGCGGTGGAGGCGGCGACTTCTACGGTGGCGACCGTGGGTCGAAGCCGAAGGGAAGCCGGCGCAACATCCGCGGCAAAAAGCGCAGCCTCTAAGCAGCCCGTTTTTGGTGGCGCCGTCCGCGGCGCCACGCAACCCTCGAATGGAGATCGCGTATCTCCAATCGGAGGTCGAACGATGTTCACCATGATGGCGTTCTTCGGCGTTTTGATGATCGGCGCGACGGTACTGGCCGCGCTGGTGATGCTGGCGGTCGTGACGAAAGTCGCGCTGAAGGTCGTCCTCCTGCCGCTCAAGCTCCTTCTGATCCCGATCTTAGCGGTCGTCCTCATCGTGAAGCTGGCCGTGCTGCTCACCATCGGCGCGGTCATCTTCGCGGTGCTGGTCCCGATTGCGATTGTCTGCGCGATCCTTGCTACTCCATTTGTCCTGGCTGCGATGGCGCTTGGATAGGAGACGAATGGAGAAGCCGCGGGTATTGGTGGTGGATGACGACGAGCCGATTCGCTCGCTGCTGGTCAACCTCGTCGAGCACCTCGACTTCGCCGTCGACTCCGCGTCCGACGGCGCCGAGGCCATCGAGCGTCTGGAGGACGACGGCTACGACGTCGTTCTGCTCGACCTCATGATGCCGCGCGTCGACGGGTGGGCGGTGCTCGATCACATGACCGTCGCCGACCCCGACCGCCTGCGCCACACCATCGTCGCCAGCGCCGTTCCGCTGGTCGAGATCGCGAAGCGGATGAGCGCGTCGGTCTTCACCGTCCATCCGAAGCCGTTCGACATCGGCCAGTTGATCGCCGACATCCGCGCCGCGGCCGTCAGCTGAAGAGCGCGAACGAGTTCGGCGGCAGCGTGATCCTGCCGTTCTCGATCTTCGCGCCGGTGTCGATCATCGCCTTCCAGTTCGCCGGCGCGAAGGGGAGGTCGACCGTCGCCGCTTTTTCGCCGAAGTGGAACGCGATCAGGACGGTGTCGCGGCGGACGAGGAGCACGCGGCGCTTCTCGTCCACGTGCGTTTCCACCCGCGACAGATCAAGTGTTCGGAGCGCCGGCGTCTCCCGGCGGATCCGCAGCAGCTGACGGTAGAGCGAGAGGATCATCCGGTGCTCTTCGCGCTGGAGCGAATCCCATCGCAGCTTCGAGCGCTCGAACGTCGCCTCGTCGTGGGGATCGGGCGGCTCGCCCTCCCAGGCGAAATCGTCGAACTCCTCGATACGCCCGCGCCGCACCGCCTCGATCAGAGCGGAGTCGCTGTGCGACGTGAAGTACTGGAACGGCGCCTTCTCGCCGTACTCCTCTCCCATGAACAGCATCGGGATGAAGGGCGAGAGGACCACCGCGGCGGCGATGAGCTTGAGCTGGTCCCACGGGACGAGCGCCGACAGCCGTTCGCCGTGCATCCGGTTCCCCACCTGATCGTGGTTCTGCGCGCTCACGACGAACTTTCGCCCGTCGCTGGTCCGCGGATGCGCTCCGTATTTGCGCCCGAGGTACGGGGAGTGCTGGCCGGTGTAGAGGTAGCCGGTCGTCAGCACCTGCGCGAGATCGCTGGCGCGGCCGAAGCCGCGGTAATAGCCGTCCTGCTCGCCGGTGAGGATCGTGTGGAGCGCGTGGTGGAAGTCGTCGCTCCACTGCGTGTCGAATCCGAGGCCGTATTGCTCGCTCGGTCTGATGACGCGCGGGTCGTTCAGATTGCTCTCCGCGATCGTGTAGACGCGGCGGCCGAGCTCCTCGCCGCGTTTTCGCACTGCGGACGTCAGGTCCTGGAGGAACGGCTCCGCCGACGTATCGACGATCGCGTGCACTGCGTCGACGCGCAGCGCGTCGATGTGGAACTCGTCGATCCACTGCAGTGCGTTGTGGATGAAGAACCACCGCACGTGATCGCTCTGCGCGGCATCGAAGTTCAGCGCGAGGCCCCATGGTGTCCTGTAGCGATCGGTGAAGTACGGGCCGTACTCGCTGAGATAGTTCCCCTCCGGGCCGAGGTGGTTGTAGACGACGTCGAGCGCGACGGCGAGGCCGCGGGCATGGCACGCGTCGACGAGCCGCTTCAGCGCGCGCGGGCCGCCGTAAGAGCTCTGCGCGGCGCCGATGTAGGTGCCGTCGTACCCCCAGTTCCGCGTCCCCGGGAACTGTCCGATCGGCATCAGCTCGACGACGGTGATGCCGAGGTCGCGCAGCGCATCGAGGTGCGGAATGACCGCGTCGAACGTCCCCTCGGCGCTGAACGTTCCGACATGCAGTTCATAGACGACGTACTCCTCGAGCGCGATGCCGCGCCACTCGCGGTCCGTCCAGTCGAACTCGTCCCCGACGACCTCGCTCGGCCCGTGAACCCCGTCCGGCTGCAGCCGCGACGCCGGATCCGGGCGATCGGTCCCGTCGACGTTGAAGAAGTACCGCGTCCCCTCGCCGCACTCGACGACCGCCTCGTGATACCCGTCCGCGTTCCGCGCCATCGCGATCCGCTGTTCCCGCGGTGTGACGATGTGCAGCTCCACGCGATCGCGATACGGCGCCCAAACACGAAACTCGGTGCGTTCACCGACGACACGCGCACCGAGGGGCGTCATTCACCTTCCGACTTCAGAAACACCGCACCCAGCGGCGGAAGAGTCATCATGACCGACCACTTCCGGCCGTGCAGCGGGATCGGCACTGCGTCGATGCCGCCCATGTTTCCCTGGCCGCTGCCGCCGTAGATCTCCGCGTCGCTGTTGAGGATCTCGGCCCAATGGCCCGGAGCCGGGACGCCGACCTGATAGTTGTGCCGCGGCATCGGCGTGAAGTTCAGCGCCACGACCACGAACTCCTGCGGGCGCGACTTCGAGCGGCGGAGGAGCGTGACGATGCTTTGCTCCGTGTCGCAGCAGTCGATCCATTCGAACCCGCTCGGGTCCATGTCGAGCTCGTGCAGCGCCGGCACGTCGCGGTAGGTCTTATTGAGATCCTCGACCCATCGCTGCAGCGAAGCGTGGAGCGGGAAGTCGAGCAGATTCCAGTCGAGGCTCTGGTCGTGGTTCCATTCGCGCCACTGCGCCAGCTCGGCGCCCATGAAGAGCATCTTCTTCGCCGGCTGCGAGTACATGTGCGCGTAGAGCAGGCGGAGGTTCGCGAACTTTTGCCACTCGTCGCCCGGCATCTTCCCTATGAGCGAGCCCTTTCCGTGCACCACTTCGTCATGCGAAAGCGGCAGTACGAAGTTCTCCGTGAAGGCGTACATCATCCGGAACGTCAGGTCGTTGTGGTGGAAGCGGCGGTGGACCGGGTCTTTGCTGAAGTAGCGCAGGGAGTCGTGCATCCACCCCATGTCCCACTTCATTCCGAATCCGAGGCCGCCGAGGTGGACCGGCCGCGAGACCATCGGCCATGCCGTCGATTCCTCGGCGATCGACTGCACGTCGGGATGGACCTCGTAGACGTCCTCATTCACGCGGCGGAGGAACGAGATCGCGTCGACGTTCTCCCGTCCGCCGAACTCATTCGGGATCCACTCGCCGGGCTTCCGCGAGTAGTCCAGATAAAGCATCGACGCGACCGCGTCGACCCGCAGCCCGTCCGTGTGGTACTCGCCGAGCCAGTAGAGCGCGTTCGAGAGGAGGAACGACCGTACCTCGTTGCGCCCGTAGTTGAAGATGTACGACTTCCAGTCGGGGTGAAACCCCTTGCGAGGATCGGCGTGTTCGTAGAGGTGCGTGCCGTCGAAGAACGCGAGGCCATGCTCGTCGGTGGGGAAGTGCGACGGCACCCAGTCGAGGATGACGCCGATGCCGTTCTGGTGCAGCACGTCGACGAGATACTTGAAGTCTTGCGGCGTCCCGTAGCGGCTCGTCGGCGCGAAGTAGCCGGTGATCTGATAGCCCCAGGAGCCGTAAAACGGATGCTCCATGACCGGCATCAGCTCGACGTGCGTGAAGTTCAGCTTCTTCACGTACTCGGCGAGCGGCTCCGCGATCTCGCGGTAGCTCATCGTGCGGTGTACGCCGTCGTGGTAGTTGCGGCGCCACGAGCCGAGGTGCATCTCGTAGATCGAGATCGGCGCGGTGAACGCGTTGCGCTCCGCGCGCGTGCGCATCCACTCGTCGTCATTCCACTCGTATTCGAGGTCCCAGACGATCGAGGCGGTCTTCGGCGGCGTCTCCTGGAGGATTCCGAACGGATCGGCTTTGTCGACGCGATACCCGCCGGCGCGCGAGACGATGTGGTACTTGTAGACCGTTCCCTTGCCGATGTTGGGGACGAATCCCTCCCACAATCCGGACGATCCGCGCGCTTCCATCGGGTTGCGCTGGGAATCCCAGCCGTTGAAATCGCCGACGACGCTGACGCGCTCCGCATTCGGCGCCCAGACGCCGAACACCACGCCCCCCGGCACGATGTGCGACCCGAGCTTCTCCCACAGCTTGCGGTGCGTGCCTTCGTTGAAGAGATGAAGGTCCGTGTCGGCCAACAGGGAACGCGGCTGTTCGACTGCGGGAACATGCACCTCGATCGTCCCCACGGGAATGATGTCGGCGCCCACATTGGCCGCCTCTTCGGCAAGCTCCTCCGCCCGCTTCTTTCTCTTCTTGCTGGCCATCGTCCGAATACTATCCTCGCAACAGGTCGAGCACTCCACGTAGCGGGATGCGTACCCATTCGGGCCGGTTGTTCAACTCGTATGCGACCTCGTAGAGCGCTTTCTCGAGGAGATAGGCGTTGAGGAGCACGCTGACCTCGTCGCGCGACGACGGCAGGTGGCGTGCGCCGGCGCTGCGGTCGAGGTAGGCGCGGAGGAAGGCGCTGCTGATCCACTGGTGCCAGAAGACGGCGCCGTTCTCGAGCAGCGCCGCATCCTCGGCGCGGATGATGCCTCCCGCCGTCCGGCCGAAGAAGACGGCATACGGCGCGTAGTGGAACGAGCGGAGCATCCCCGCGACGTCGCGCAACGCACTGCGCTTGATCCGTCGCTCGCTGAGAGGCCGCGCCGGCTCCCCCTCGAAGTCGATGATCACGAAATCGTTGCCGGTGTAGAGCACCTGGCCGAGGTGATAGTCGCCGTGCGTTCGGATGCGCAACCCGCCGATCTTGTTTGTCAGGAGCGTCCGGATGCGCTGTTGCAGCTCGGCCTCGTGCTTCAGCAGCTCCTGCGCGTCGAGATTCTCCTTCGCGCGGCGGCGGAGGAGCGCGAGTGTCTGCACGATCTGCGTCCGAATCGACTGATAGATCGAGCGCTGATAGTGCGGCGTGAACGGCTCCGGCGCGAACGCCGGGATGTCGTCGCGTGACGCGAGCGCGAGATGCATCTCCGCCGTACGCCGTCCGAGGAGCTCCGCGTTGTCGAGATACGGTCCGAAGACGTCGCGCGCGAAGTCGGGATCGGCGGTGTGCGCCTTCACCTTCTCCGCGGCACCCGTGTCGCTCGTGATCCGCTCGAAATAGCGGCCGATCGCGTCGAGCGTGTACGTCCACGCGTCGCCGGAGTTCGGCGTGAAACTCTGCGCCATCGCCAGAGTCATCGGCTCGGAGTGATCCGTCCGGTACTCGATCGCGCCGGCGAGCCGCGGCGTATTGCGGAAATCGGTCTCCTCGTTGAGGAAGCGGCTGATCTCGAGATCGACGTTCTCGCCCGGCTCGATCCGGCGGAAAAGCTTCAGGAAGAGACGCTGCCCGTAGACGATCGCCGTGTTGCTCTGCTCCGCCCGGATCACCTGCGCGTCGAGATGACCGGTGCCGCGCAGCTCCTTGAACGTGCGCGACGGCCGGCGGCCCATCGCGTCGAGCAGCGCCTGCGCGAAGGTGTCGTCGTGCACCGGCTCGTACAACATGCAGCCATCCTTCAGCCGCGCGATCAGCGTCTCGATCTTCTCGTCCGACCGCCGCGCCTGCGTGATCGCGAGCGGAAGCGTGTACGTGTCCGGCTCCGCGTCGGTGTATTCGATCGTGAGGAGCGCCAACGTCAACGTAGGACGGGCTTCAGCCCGTCCCCGTCGG
>DASXIH010000587.1:0-3107 GCA_036498125.1 Thermoanaerobaculia bacterium | reverse complement strand
TGCCGAGCGGAGTGCCGATCGCGTAGCCGACGGCGTCGACGATCGAGTGCGTGACGCGGAGCGCCTCAACGCGGAACGGGCCGGCTTCGACGGTCTCGCGCGGCGCGATGCCGCGCAGTTCGATGTCGTCGACGCCTAGCTCCTCGAGCTTGTCGCGCACGAAACCGAGCGTGAGCGGAAGGCCGTACACCGTGAGCGGAACGCGCTCCAGGAGGAACGGCAACGCTCCGATGTGGTCCTCGTGACCGTGCGTCAGGAACACCGCCTTGAACTTCGCGGCGTTGTCATAGATGTAGGTCATGTCGGGGATGATCACGTCGACGCCGAGCGTGGAGGCGTCGGGGAACATCATTCCGCAGTCGACGACGATGGCTGCGTCGTCGAGCTCATAGACCATCAGATTCATCCCGATCTCGCCGAGACCGCCGAGGGGGATGACGCGTAGGCTGCTCATGGCGCGCGAAGTCTATAGCTTCCGATTTTCGTGTGGCGCGGCCGTTTTAGAGGGAAGCGGACGTCTCGTCCGCTCAGGCCGCGCGACAGCGCGGCTGACGCCGCGCATGAGCGGACGAGACGTCCGCTCCCCTTAGGCGGTTCGCGGCTTCACGACCGGGATTAGGTCGTTGAGGATCCAGAGCGGGCCGACGAGCAGATGGGTGAAGTTGCGGAAGAACGCCGGGTTGCGGTGCTCGTAGACGGAGTGGCCGATGAACTGGAAGATCCAGCCGAGGACGAATAGGGCAGCGTTGAGCCAGAGCGGCATCGCAGCGCCGATGAAGTAGAAGGCGACGCTGACGGCGAGCATCGCGATGGCGAGGCGCCACTCGGCGAGGAGGTAATAGACCTCCGCGAGCGCGATCAGGATCATCGCCGCATCGACGCCCCCGGCCACGTGCACCCGCACCAGCATCCCGATCAGTGTCAGCATGATCAGCGGGATACCGAGGCGGTGGAACGCCTTGTTGCCTTTCGTGCGGTGGTACGACGCGTAGTCGGCGAAGAGCGCTTGGATGTCCGGCATGGGGAAAGTGTAGAACGGTTCATAATTTGCGCATGAACGCGCTGCCGCTGATCCTCTTCTTCCTGGCGGTGATCGCCATCGGATACCGCTACTACTCCGCGTTTCTCGCCGCGAAGGTGATGACGCTGGACGACGCGCGCGTCACGCCGGCGCATCGCTTCGAGGACGGACAGAACTACGTCCCGACGAACAAGTGGGTGCTCTTCGGACACCACTTCGCGGCGATCAGCGGGGCGGGACCGCTCATCGGACCGGTGCTCGCGGCGCAGTTCGGGTACCTGCCGGGGCTGCTATGGCTCGCGTTCGGCGTCGTCCTCGGCGGCGCGGTGCACGACTTCACGGTGCTGGTCGCCTCGATGCGCCGCAACGGCCGCTCGCTGGCGGACATCGCGCGGAGCGAGATCTCGCCGGTCGCCGGCGTAACGGCGGGAATCGCGATTCTCTTCATCGTCGTCATCGCTCTCGCGGGCCTCGGCATCGCGGTCGTGAACGCGCTGGCCGATTCGGCCTGGGGGACGTTCACGATCTTCCTGACGATTCCGATCGCGCTGCTGGTCGGGCTGTACCTGCACAAGTCGAAGGCGCCGTTCGCGATCCGCAACGGCTCGATCTTCGGCGCGCTCGCGGTGCTTGCGGCGGTGATTGCCGGACGCTTCGTCCCCGGAACCGCGCTCGGCTCCCTGTTCACGCTGTCGAGGACGCAGATCCTGGCCGCGATCGCGGTTTACGGATTCATCGCGAGTGTGCTGCCGGTGTGGATGCTGCTCTGCCCGCGCGACTACCTCTCGTCATACATGAAGCTCGGCACGATCGCGGCGCTGGTGATCGGCACGATCGTGGTGGCGCCGCGGATCCACGCCCCGGCGCTCTCGCAGTACGTCAACGGCGGCGGCCCGATCATCCCCGGAAAGCTGTTTCCGTTCGTCTTCATCACGATCGCCTGCGGCGCGATCAGCGGGTTCCACGCGCTCATCGGCTCCGGCACGACGCCGAAGATGATCAACAAGGAGACCGACGCGCGGATGATCGGCTACGGCGCGATGCTCTGCGAAGGGCTCGTCGGCTGCGTCGCGCTCATCGCCGTCTGCGCGCTGCATCCGGGCGACTACTACGCGATCAACGTCCCGCCGGCCGTCTTCGCGAAGCTCGGCCTCTCGACGGTGAACCTGCACCACTTCGAGCAGCTCGTCGGCGAGACGCTGGTCGGCCGGACCGGCGGCGCGGTGTCGCTGGCGGTCGGATTCGCGCAGATCTTTTCCGGGATCCCGTTCCTCTCGGGCCTGATGTCGTACTGGTACCACTTCGCGATCATGTTCGAGGCGCTGTTCATCCTCACCACGATCGACACCGGCACGCGCGTCGCGCGCTTCATGGTGCAGGAGTTCGCCGGCGGCTTCGTGAAGCCGTTCGCCAACCCGAGCTGGCTGCCGGGGACGATCATCGCGACGCTCGCCGTCGTCTGCGCCTGGAGCTACTTCATCCTCACCGGCTCGATCTCGCAGATCTGGCCGATGTTCGGCATCGCGAACCAGCTCCTCGCCGCGGTGGCGCTCTGCGTGAGTACGAGTGTGATCCTCAACGCGGGGAAGGCGAAGTATGCGTGGACGACGATGTTCCCGCTCGCATTCGTGACCTCGACGACGCTGTACGCCGGCTGGCTCTCGATCTTCGACAACTTCCTGTCCGAGAAGTCGCTCGCGAAGAACGCCTTCACCGGCTATCTCGACGCCATCCTCACCGCGACGCTGATGCTCTGCGTCTTCGTGATCCTGATCTCGTCGGCGCTGGCGTGGATGCGGGTGATGCGAGGGGAGCGCGTTACGTTCGAGCCGGCAACGGCGGGCCCGGATCACCGCCATATTCCGGGCTCCGGCTGCTGCTGAAGCTGAGCGCCATCCCGGCCGCGAAGACGAGGCAGCCGAAGACGGCGGGCGCGACGTGGATCGGTGTCGTGTAGCCGATCGCGGGGTGTACCAGGATCGCTGCGCCGAAGCCGGAGAGGCCGGCGATGCCGAGGGCCTGCCAGAGGCTGCGCGACGGGAAGCCGTAGAGCGCGGCAAGGAACATCGCGAGGCCGCACGAAACG